>DATEZM010000058.1:0-4145 GCA_035255625.1 Rhizomicrobium sp.
CGTCGATGGCATCCCGACGATCAGCATAAAGACCGGATAGGCGAGAACGAGAAACGCGGCGCGCGATCCGACCATGAGCGTCTTGCGGCCATAACGGTCCGACAGGATGCCGCCGGCGAGCGAGGCGAACAGCCCGACGAAGCCGTTCACCAGCGAGGCAGAGAAGGCCTGGGCGTCGTTCATGTGCAGCGAGGTGCGCGCGAACGTCGTCATGTAATTCAGCACATAGGTGGCCACCGTGCCGCCCGCCAGGATGAACAGCGCCAGGACGATCGGGCGGGAATGATCGCGCGCGATGCCCCAGAAGCTCGATTCCTCGAGCGCATAGTCCGGCAGGTGGTCGGCATGGTGCAGCGTCTCGGGCAGCGAGCGGCGGATATAGAGTCCGAACGGCAAGGTCAGCGCGCCGAGCAGAAAGGCGATACGCCAGCCATAGACATCGAGCGTGCCGTGCGACATGACCTGGGTCAGGAAGAATCCGACGCCGCCGCCGAACATGGCGGAGACGCTCTGGCTGGCGCTCTGCCAGGAAGCATAGAGCCCGCGCCGCAAGATCGGCGCTGACTCGACGAGATAGGCGGTGCTGGGCCCAACCTCGCCGCCGAGCGCGAAGCCCTGGGTCAGCCGCGCGGCGACCGCTAGAATCGGCGCTGCCAGTCCGATGACGGAATAGGCCGGGATCAGCGCCAGCGCGAAGATGGCCAATCCCATCATCGTGAAGCTGATCAGCATGGCGGGGCGCCGGCCGACGCGGTCGGCGTAGTGGCCAAGCACGATGCCGCCGACCGGACGCAGCAGAAAGCCGGCGCCGAAGGTGAAGAGCGAGAACATCAGGCTGCCGAATTCGGAGTCGAGCAGGCCGCCCTTGCCGCTGGGGAAGAAGGCATGGCCGATCGAGACGGCGAAGATCGTGTAGGTGGTGAAGTCGTAAAATTCGAGCGCGTTGCCGATCACGGCCGCTGCGACATGACGGGTCTTGATCGCAGGCGGGTCGGCGGCGGCGATAGCGGACACGAAAACCTCTGTCGATGCTCGATTGTCATCCCCGGCCGAGCATTGCGACAGCAATGCGAGGGGAAGGGGACCCAGGTGACGAAAACGTGCGGTGGTCCAAGGAGTATCGCATAGACGCGGCGAGACCAACCCCGGTCGCGCGACCTGGGTTCTGCCTACGCTGGCGCTCGGCAGTCCCCTCGCGCCGGTACGCGACGCTCGGCCGGGGATGACAGGTGGTGCTAGTCGATCACCGCGTGATCGGAGATGCCGGTGGTCAGCGCCGCATAGCCGATGGCGTGGAGAAGGCCGTGGCGGGCCTCCTTATATTTGCGCTTGAGCGATTTAGGCCAGTCGGCATCGAGTTCGCACAGCGCGCCGCCGAGCGCATCGAGGGCGCGGATCGCCTCCAGCGCCTTGTCGCGATCGACATGAACCAGAACCTTGGCTTTCACGCAGTCCCCGCTTCCGCCCCGTCTTTCTGGGGCGTCAGGCAGTGTGGCTAAAACTGGTGAACGGACGGTTAGCCAAACTCAGGCCGGCACGGCGCGGCGGCGGTTGCCGAGCCAGTAGAACAGCAGCCCGACCGCGGTCATCGCCGCGGCCGAGGCCACGATCTTGAGCACCGCGGCGAGCGGGTGGCTCTCGCCGGAATTGGGCACCATGGTGCAGGCGATGGCGATGAGGGTGGACGCAAGGCCGACGGCGCCGAGCGCGAAGCTGGTGCGCGCGCCGCCGGGCGGCGTCCAGGCGCCCGGCACCGGCGCCATCCGCGACGTCCTCAGATAGACCGCGAACATGAAGATGTAGGGCACGACCGCGGTCAGCACGCCCATCGCCACCATGAAGTCATAGGCCGCGGCGACGCTGGCACCGGCCTGCCCGAGCAGGATCATCGCCAGCGTCAAACTCGCCTGCAGCAGGATGGCAGGCACCGGCGCGCCCGTCTTCGCATCGCGGCGCGCGAAGACCGGTGGCAGGAACGCATCAATGCCGGCGGCAAAAGGTAGCCGGCACGCGACGCCAAACCAGCTGGTGAAGCCGCCCAGCATGGACAGCGCGAACAGGCCGATCACCAGCGGCGCGAGACCGCCGGCGCCGACATGGGCGAGGCCGAGCCGCAGCGCGTCGGGAAATCCCGCCAGCCGCGACAGCGCATCCTTGGGCAGGATGACGAGGAAGGCGATGGTGCCGGCGAAATAGATGATCAGGCAGCCGATGCCGACGAGAGCGAGAACGCGCAGGATCGTGCGCATGCCGCCTTCGACTTCGTTGCGCAGAAAGCCGATCGCTTCGATGCCCGAATAGGCGAAGACGATGGTGCCCCACAGAATTGCTGTGTCGAAGCCCCAATGCGGCATCCAGCGGGCGGAGAGGAAATGAGTCGCATTCTCGCCGCGCAGCGCGATCAGGACGCCCACCCCGACGATGACGAAAAGCACCGCCCAGCCGCCGGCGGTGCCGAAATTCGGCAACCACTTTCCGTAGCGCAGGCCGAGCAGCTGCATCGCCGTGACGACTCCCAGAATTGCGACCGAGATCGCCATATAGGACAGCGTGTTCCTCGGATCGCCACCGATCGCGGCGAGGATCAATCCGCCCAGGAAATAGAGAATGCCGGCGAAATAGGGCAGCTGCGCGATCCAGTAGAACCAGCCGCAGAGGAATCCGGCGAGCGGACCCAGCGTATCGCGCGCCCACACATAGATGCCGCCTTCGCCGGGAAAGCGCCAGGTGAGCTCGGCCGTGGCCGCCGCCAGCGGCGCGTAGAAGACGAGGAATGCGAACAGCCAGAGCGGCAGCGAGGACGGCCCGACCGCCGCGGCAACGGCGATCCAGCGCATGCCAGTG
Organism: Rhizomicrobium sp.; assembly: GCA_035255625.1. Taxonomy (GTDB): domain Bacteria; phylum Pseudomonadota; class Alphaproteobacteria; order Micropepsales; family Micropepsaceae; genus Rhizomicrobium. The sequence goes on from DATEZM010000058.1 coordinate 2,845, forward strand.
CCGAGGGCGAGACCGTAGAGCGCGGTGTCGATGAAGCGGAGCTTCTGCGGCGCGGCACTCATGCCGGCGCTCCGATTGCTGCGTCCCAGCGCGCCATTCCTTCGGCCCGCATCATCCCGCAACTGCCGTTCACTTCGAAGCCCCCACCGAACACGAACATTTTAGGGAGACGGGCGGCCAAGTAAATGCCGGCTCACACCCCATCGGCGGCGGCGATCAGGGCGCGGGGAATGAAGGGGATGATCGGCAGGATCGCGGCGTAGACGATCGTCGTGGCCACGATGCAGATCGCAAAGCCGCCGACCTCGTAGATCTCGGTGCCGAGCAGGTTGCCGAGATTGACCGCGAGTGCGAACAGGCTCCACGACATCATCATCATCGTGCCTTCGAGCCCTTTGGGGCAGGAGCGGATGAGCAGGTCCATATAGGCCGCGGTGGCGACGCCACCGAGCAGGCCAACACCAACGCCGGCGACGAGCATGCCGTTGGCGGAATGAAAGAGGAGCAAGGGTATGCATTGCGGCACCGCGACCGCAGCGCCCCACCAGAGCAGCTTCGACAACGACACGCGCGGACTCAGCCAGCCGAACAGGATGAAAGCCGGAACCGCCGCGGCCGACGAGATGGCGTTGTAGGCGCCCCATTGCGCATCGGAGGCGTGCAGCGTGTTCGACATGTAATACTGAAGCACCGTCGAACCGCCGGGCGAAAAATTCCACAACAGCCAGATCGCCAGCGCCGGATAGATCGCGCGGTGGCGGACGAGACGAGACAGGTCGGCAAGCGGCGAACGCCGCGACGCCGGCGCGTCGTCGAGATGGGCGTAGACCGAAGCCGGTTTCCAGAACCCGGCGAACGCGATCAGCGCCATCACCCCGGCAACGAGCAGAAAGAGAATCCGGACTGCCGTATTTAAGGGGAAAGCCTCCAGCCAGTCGCTGAGCACACCGCCGAACATCAGCGCCGCGAAGATCGTCACCGTGCCGGCGAAATTCCACAGCGCGCTGATCTGGCCCGACATGGCGTAGCGCTGGCCGATGACCGAGCCGAGCCCGTTCCATCCGCCCCACAGAAAGAGGAAGCCGATCGTTCCCACGATCGACACCGCCAGCATCATCGCCAGCGACACCGGCACGAAGGCATAGATCGCGAACACCGCCGCGGAGAGCGCGCCGAACAGGATGAAGTAGCCACGGTCGCCCAACCGCATGGGGCTCCAATAGTCGCGCACCACGCCGAAGGCGAACGCGAAATAGGCCGGGATTCCCGCCCAGGCCGAGAACGCCGCCAGCTCATGGGCA
>DATEZM010000059.1:0-3166 GCA_035255625.1 Rhizomicrobium sp.
GATGCACTCGCGCTGCAACTCGGACCGCAGCTCCGGATCGACCAGAGTAAAAAAAACCAGGCCGGGCTCGGCTTTGATGTGCTCGAGCGCCCGTTGGAGCTGGCGCTGGCTGCGCACGAGCGCATAGAAGTGCTCGTTGACTACTACGCCTTCAAACTGTGCCAGCGCCGCGCGCGCGATCGCATTTAGCGTCTCGCCCGTGGCGTCAGAAACCAGATGCACATGAAACTGAGTATTCACAAATTCATCCTTTTTCCGTCCACTACCACTGTTGAAAAGTGTGCCTTCAACCCTGGCAGATCGACGATCGTGCGTAACCGCTAGACCATACCGCTTTTGTCACCAGCACAAGCAACGCCCAATTATCGCGCAGCCGCCTCGGCACGCTTGAGTCTTCGACATTTCCGTCCTAGAGCAACGCGCCATGCACCGACTCCTCCACAAATCACAGGCCTTACAACAACTTCAGAATCTTAGATTCTAAGATTCCTTATTGAAGTAGAACAAGCTGGGGACCGGCGTATGAAACTCGCGGTCGTTCTGTTCAACCTCGGCGGTCCGGATTCGTTGGACTCGGTCGAACCGTTTCTGCGCAATCTGTTCAACGATCCAGCGATTCTTTCGTTGCCGTGGATCTTGCGCAAGCCACTTTCGATGTTCATAGCGCGACGGCGCGCTCCCTTCGCGCGCGACATCTATACGAAGCTTGGAGGTAGCTCACCGATTCTAGCCGAGACACGGGCACAGGCAGGTGCTTTGGATAAGGTGTTGGTGGGAGGCGGTGTTGATGCGAAGTGCTTCGTCGCGATGCGATGCTGGAAGCCGTTCAGTGATGAGGTGGCAGAGCATGTGAAGGCTTGGGGTGCGGACCGGATTGTGCTCTTACCGCTCTATCCGCAGTTCTCGACCACGACTTCGGCGTCGTCATTTGCAGATTGGACACGTGCAGCGGCGCAGGCAGGCGTTGCGCTGCCTACAACTCGCATCTGTTGCTACCCCGATGCAGCAGGCTTTATTGCTGCCGAAGTCGCACTTATCCGACAAGCGCTTACAGACCTCAGACCAGATGCGGGTTATCGCCTTCTGCTTTCAGCGCATGGCCTGCCGAAACGGACGACTGCAAAAGGTGACCCCTATCAATGGCAGGTGGAGCGCACCGCACAGGCCATTGTGGATGGTCTGGGGATAAAGGATCTGGATTGGTCGGTCTGTTATCAAAGCCGGGTCGGCCCGCTCGAATGGATCGGTCCCGCGACCGATGCGGAGATCCGCCGTGCCGGCGCCGAAGGCAAGGGCGTGATCGTGGCGCCGATTGCATTCGTGTCCGAGCATTCCGAGACACTGGTAGAGCTCGATATGGAATACGCCCATCTGGCGGAGGCGTGTGGTGTGCCGGACTGCCGTCGTGTGCCGGCGGTCAGGACGCATCCGGACTTCATCGCTGCACTTGCTTCGCTGGTGATGCAAGCCACGGACGCAGGGTCTACCATCAGCGGCGCCGGCGGCAGGATCTGCCCGTCGAGCCGCACCGCCTGCCCGCATAGGGAAACCATCACATGTCGGACCTGACGATCTTCCTGTCCAATCAGCTGAATTGGATCAAGGCATTCCATGTGATCTCGGTGATTGCCTGGATGGCGGGCATGCTCTATCTGCCGCGACTGTTCGTCTACCACAGCGAAGTCGCGCCGGGCTCGCCGGAGTCCAAGATGCTGAAGAAGCACGAGCAACTCCTCCTCAAACGGATCGTCAATCCAGCGATGATTGCGGTGTGGATATTCGGGCTGACAATGATGATCCTAATGCGCACCTATGAGGAAACTTGGTTCCAGATAAAGTTCACGCTGGTCGTCATCATGAGCGGGTTGCACGGCTTCTTCGCGGCAAGCGTGCGGCGCTTTGCTCAAGATGCGAACACCTACTCGACCCGCTTCTGGCGCATCATGAACGAGGTTCCTTTCGTCCTGGTGATTGCCATCGTGATCCTCGTGATCGTGCAGCCTTTCGAATAACTTTCACGAAAACGGGCCTTGACGGGAGTTTGCATCGTCCCCAAATCGGGTTATAAGAAGCGCGTTCCCCTAGGCACGCATCGGCGCCCACGCCTCAAAGTGGCGCGGCGCCGGAACCGGCAAAAGAGCCGGGCGCGGGCCGGCAACTCCGACCATAGCTGGCTCTTCGGTGCAATCCCGCTCCCAAAGACCAGCCGGACACGCTTCCTTCCTCCCAATGTTTCCCAGGTGTATTCCACAATGACAGTTCAAGAAGGCCTGCAGACCATGAAGCTGCAGGATCTCAAATCCAAATCCCCCACCGACCTTTTGGCCTTTGCCGAGGAACTCGAAATCGAGAACGCCTCGTCGATGCGCAAGCAGGACATGCTGTTCGCGATCCTGAAAGAGCTCGCCGAGCGCAATGTCGAGATTATGGGTCAGGGCGTGGTCGAGACGCTGCAGGACGGCTTCGGCTTCCTGCGCAGTCCCGAATCCAACTACCTCGCCGGGCCGGATGACATCTATGTCAGCCCCTCGCAGATCCGCCGCTTCGGCCTGCGTACCGGCGACACCGTCGAGGGACCCATTCGCGGCCCGAAAGACGGCGAGCGCTATTTCGCGCTGCTCAAGGTCACGACGATCAATTTCGAGGATCCCGAGAAGATCAAGCACAAGGTCCATTTCGACAACCTGACGCCGCTCTATCCGACGCGCTGGCTCGACATGGAGCTCAAGGATCCGACGGTCAAGGACAAGACCGGCCGTGTCATCGACATCGTCGCACCGCAGGGCATGGGCCAACGCGCGCTCATCACCGCCCAACCGCGCACCGGCAAGACCGTCATCCTGCAAAACATCGCCAAGGCGATCACCGCCAACCACCCCGAGTGCTATCTGATCGTGCTTCTGATCGACGAGCGTCCGGAAGAAGTCACCGACATGCAGCGTTCGGTGAAGGGCGAGGTGATCTCATCCACATTCGACGAACCCGCGACACGCCATGTCCAGGTCGCAGAAATGGTGATCGAAAAGGCAAAGCGCCTGGTCGAGCACAAGCGCGACGTCGTGATCCTGCTCGATTCCATCACGCGCCTCGGCCGCGCCTATAACACCGTCGTTCCCTCATCCGGCAAGGTGCTGACCGGCGGCGTCGACGCTAATGCGCTGCAGCG
>DATEZM010000060.1:0-9338 GCA_035255625.1 Rhizomicrobium sp.
TTCCGCTGGCGCGCGATGTTCGGCGGCGGCCGCCGGCCGCAGCCGGCGGAGTAGGCTTCAGCCTTTTGCCGACAGCCGGTTCACTTCGGCGACCTCATCGGGCTTGAGCTTCCACGACGACGCCTTGACGTTCTGCTCGACCTGTTCGGGGCGCGTTGCGCCGGCGATCACGCTGGGAAGCCACGGATGCGCCAACAGCCAGGCGAAAGCGAGATCGAGGATGGTGTGGCTGCGCTTCTCTGCGAAGTCGGTAAGTGCGCCGACGACGCGCCAGTTCTCCTCCGTCATGTACTGATCGCTGAAGCGGCCCATGCGGCCGAAGCGGGTGTCTGGCGCAATGGCCTCGCCCTTCTTGTACTTGCCGCTAAGAAGCCCGCTCGCTAGCGGGAAATAAGGCAGAACGCCCATGTGCTCGCGCTCGATGGTGGGCGCGAGCGCGGTCTCGATACCGCGCACCAGCAGGCTGTAATGGTCCTGGGCGGTGACATAGGGGGTCAGGCCGTGCTTGCGGGCGGTCTCCTGCGCTGCAGTGAGCTGGTCAGCCGGCATGTTGGAGCAACCGATGGCGCGGACCTTTCCCTGTTTCACCAGGTCGTCGAGAACTCGCAGAGTTTCCTCGATCGGGGTGTTCGGATCGGGGCGGTGCTGCTGGTAAAGGTCGATCCAGTCGGTCTTGAGCCGCTTGAGACTCGCTTCGCAGGCTTCCTTGATATAGGCGGCGGAGGCGCCGGTCTTGGAGCCGGAGTCGTCCATCGGCATGGCGAATTTGGTGGCGAGCACGATGTTCTTGCGCCGCGCGCCGAGGATCTCGCCGAGCTGGCTCTCCGAGCCGCCGCGGTTGCCGTAGACGTCGGCGGTGTCGAGCAGGGTAATGCCGAGTTCGAGCGCCTTGTCGACGACGCGGCGCGACGCTTCGACCGGCAACGCGCCGAAATTGTTGCAGCCGAGGCCGATGACCGAGGCTTCGATCGCGGACGTGCCGAGCTTTCGCATTTCCATGGGCGGGAACCTCCGTGGTTGGAGGCGAGAGGCTAGGCCATCGCCCGGACCAGCGAAATGGCCGGGCGTAAGGAGCGACAAGCAGGCCCGTCGGGGGCAAAGAAAAAGGGCGCCGGAGGAACCGGCGCCCTGATTCTTCCTGGACGTCCTGGTCTTACCAGCTCGCGCCGACGGAGACACCCACGACGCGCGGGTCCTCCGAGAACACGTTGGTGAACAGGGCCGATGTCGGGTCTGTCAGATAGACGCCCGTCGCGTTGTGCTTGTCGAAGATGTTGGTCGCAAACACCTTGGCGTACCACATCCCATCCGGCGCATTGAGCTGGATCTGGCCGTTCATCGTATCCCAGCCACCGAACAGGTCGGACGGATCGTTGTTCACACGGGCGTAGAAATCCGACTGCCAGTAGTAGTCGATGCGCGGAACGAGCGTGTAGTCGGAGATGTGCACGGTGTATTGCGCACCGACGCCGACCTGCGCGTCCGGTGTGTCGGGCAGGCGATTGCCGTGGATGTTGGTCGCGACGCCCGTGCCGTTGTGCTGCGTCGACAGCGTGCCATTCGGGAAGGCGTCGAGTGAGTACTGGAAGCCGGCAGCTTCGAGCAGCGGTTCGAGCGCCGTGTTGCATTCGCCGTAGTTGACCAGCGGCACGCCGAACGGCGCGTCGATGGCGGCATTGCCACCGTTGGGCAGGTAGAAGTTGTTGATGTGGAACGCCGGGTTCGACTCACCCGGGGTATGGCCAACCGCCGCCGCCGTCTTCGGCTGGATCACGCAGAGCGAGCCGTTGGTGACGTCCTTGACCAAGATCGCATTGGGCTGGTTCGCCGTCGGATTGCGCTGGTCGACAACGAAGGCATTGCCGGCCGCCGAACGCGTCAGGCTGACGGTCATGTTGAAAGCGAGATCATCCTGCGGCTGCCACACGAACTCGCCTTCCATGCCGTACAGATGGGCTGGGATGTTGAATTCGAGTGCGGCACGGTTGTCGATGATGCCGACCTGGTAGTTCTCGTAGTTGTAGTACCAGACGTCGAGGTTGGCCTGCAGTGTGCCGTCGAACAGGGTGTTCTTGGTGCCCACTTCGACTGAGTCGACCGTCGCCGGTTGAAATACATTCGGGACGACAAGCGCCGATCCGCCGCCTTGAACCTTGTTCGTGCCGCCGGCGAGCTCGCCGCGCGACAGCGTGGCATAGACCTGCGTCTGGTCCGACCAGCTGGTCTTGGGCGACCACTGCAGCGTCATGCGGCCGGTCCATTTGTCGGTCGTGAAGTTGGCCTGGCCCGTCGTGCCGGTGGGCTGACGGAAATTGCCCGGCCAGCCAATGCAGCCCGGTGCGGCCGCGCCGCCATTCGCTGTACAGCTTTGCTCTCCAACGACGCCAAAACCATTGGAGAGGAGCAAGCCGCCGACCGCCGGGGTCGTCGTCTGATCGCTCGTCCGGTCGTCGTTGTAGCGCGCGCCGGCGATCAGCTTGAGGTCGTCGGTGAAGTCGTAAGTACCTTCCAGGAAGGCAGAGCGCGACTGCACAGCGCCACGGCGGTATTCGCCGTCATAGCTGGTGGACGCATCCACCAGCGGCGCATTGCCGGCTCCCGCGCCCGCTTCCGCGCCGATCACCAGCGCTTCCCAGTCGAGACCGTTGGAAGCAACCCAATACTGGTTGCGGCTGTCGAACGACATCCAGAACACGCCGGCCGTGAAGTTCATCGGCCCGTTGAAGGCCGTTTGCAGACGAAGCTCGCCAGTCCACTCACGCGACGAGAACTGGTCCTCGTCATAGGCCGCAAAGTAGGGCGTGCGAGTCAGGATGCCGTGCGCCTGGTCGATGATGCCGGCATAGGAACCGAACTTGCCGTTGTAGTAGGTGTTCGAGAGCGGCAATGCCCCCGCAGTCGAGAAGTACGGATCGTAAGCACCGTTCTGGTTCGTGCCGTCGAAGATACCGGCATGCGGCCCCGGAACATTGTCGCCGAACATGAGCTTGAACCCGGAAACGGCGGGCCCGATCAGCGCGCTGATGTTCTCCGGCGTCGCGTCGTTATAGTTCTGCTGGGTGAACTGATAGCCGTCGCTATAGCCGGCATCGAGCGTGGCCTTCAGCCAGCTTGTGACCGTCTGCGCCCAGTTCATCATGATGTTGGTGCCGTTGCCCTTGAACTTGGGACTGAACGGGGTGTTCGAGGTCAGCAGGTCAGGCGACACGACGCCGGCCGCACCGGTGCCGATACCGTTCACCGGCTCCGGGTTCATCGGGTAGAGACCCGCCGGGAACGGGGGCGATGGCAAAGGCGTCGCAGCAGAGAACGGGTTGGGGAATAGCGCGGTTCCGAGGAAGGCCTTGCCGGCTGGGCCGGCCGGATCGCCCGCGCCGCCGTTGCCGGCGAGCTGGAAGATACCCAGTGTGTTGCCCAATGTCTGCGCCGTAGCAAATGGAAGGCCAAAGGACGGGCTGTTCAACACAGCCGTGATACCCTGCTTCGATCCCAGCGTCGCGCCAAGCGTCGAGAGCACGTTCAGCGGCTGGAAGCCGAGCGCGTCGGGCAGACAGCCGATCACGCCCGATGGATCGCGATGACATTCCTGCTTGTCGCCGCGGACGCGGTTGTCGTTCTCGTAGCCGAACTCACCGACAAGATCGATCGTGGTGTCGTCGCTGGGTTCCCAGCGGACCGACATGCGGCCGGCCGCCGTGCCCTGGCCGTTGATGCGCTTATCGACCGGACCGCCGGGGAAGATCACCGGGCCGGCATAGTTGTTCTTCTCGTAGCCGTCATGGAAGTCGCCGAGAGCGGCGAAGCGGATGCCGAGCTCGTTGTCGATCAGCGGAATGTTGACCATCAACTCCGGCTTCATCGTGTTGTAGGTGCCGTAGTCGAACGAGGCGCTGGCGTCGAATTCCGTGAGGTTCGGCTTGGTGGTGATGATGTTCACCGCACCGCCGGTCGCCGCGCGGCCATACGAGGTCGACTGCGGGCCGCGAGCCACTTCGACGCGATCGACGTCGAAATACTGGCCGTTCACGAGAGCGGGAGCCTCTTGGTAGACGTCGTTTTCGTTCTGCGCGATGGCGGCGCCGAGACCGAACTGGGTGGTGATGCCGCGGATCTGGAACTGCGCACCGCCGAAGTTCGACTTCGTGAAGGTCACGCTCGGGACGTGGAATTGAAGGTCCTTGAAGCTGTCGACCTGCTTCGCCTTGAGATCGGCGGCGGTCAGCGCGGTGACAGCGACGGGGACGGACTGGATGTCCTCTGCCTTACGTTCGGTGGTGACCACCACGGTCTCGATCTGCGCAAAGGCAGGCGCCGTGAAGGCGGTCGACATCAACAAAGCACTGACAAGAGTGGCGGACCGAACGGTCACGACTGAACGCACTGAAGACATATTGAGCTCCCCGTTATGGCGGCGCATCGCTCGCGCACGCCTTGTCGCCATTGCGCCCCACTCGCTTTCCAAGTGGACCCGGATCGACGCAAATAAGCGTTGGAACGATATGAGCAAGCTCAAACGCGGAGCAAGAACATTATCGGCTTTACAGTCTTATCCGCACGAAATCGGAAGTCTCTTGTACCCATAATGTCACACGCATTGGGCGCGAACGGAGCGTTAACCGTTCGCACTCGCACACTTTAATTCATTGACTGATGAGTGATTAAAGAAAGGCCGATAAACGCTCACTATGCGTGTTTCGGAAATGGTCCGACCGGAAAGGGTTGTTCGTCACACACAAAGGCGATGAAGGCGAGAAGCTCCCACTCATATTGCAGCAGTGCGGAGCAGAACGACTTGATCTCGTCGTGCACGCGGCCGTTGATCGCGATCATCACGAATTGCAGCGCCGCAAGAACGAAGATGACGTGCAAAACGAACCAGGCGATCAGGCCATAACCGAAGGAATAGAGCAGCCTCACGACCGGAAAGGCCGGGCGCGGGAGCGGCGCGGCGCCCGATGGCGGCGGCGTGGTGGAACTGGGCGTGTCGGACATTGTGCGGACTCCGTCGGAGCGTTTCGCCGCCCCGCTCTTTCTCTCATCCCTTACTTAAGGTGCGGGCGCGCTGCTTCAAGCACCATTCGGCCGGGGCCCGAAATATAGGTCGAACGGCCCTGCCAGCAGCAGTCCGGCCAGATAACCGCCAACATGAGCCTGCCATGCGATCAATTCCGCCTCGCCCATGGGCCCGATGCCGATCTTTCCAACCGCAATGTTCATGACCAGCCACAGCACGCTGTAGAGCAGCACCTGACTCGAAGTCAGCGGAACCAGCGGCAGGGTGGCGCCCTGAAGCCAGGGTTCGCGGATCCGCAGCATGCGGATGCCGGCGCCCATCAGTCCGGAGATTGCACCCGACGCCCCGATGGCGCCGTTGGAGTCGCCCCAATCCATCAGGACGAAGGCAGCCGCGCCCGCGAGGCCGCAGACGAAGAAGAAGATGTAGAAGCCGAGAGTGCCGAAGCGGCGGGCGACCACCGATCCGAACACCAGGAGCCAAATGCAATTGAACGCCAGATGGGTGACGTTGGCGTGCAGGAACATGTGGCTGAACGGCGGGATCAACAGAGCCGACAGGCTCGGAAGCGCCGCGCCTGATGACTTTAGTGCCTGCGCATAGACGGCTGGGTTGAGTGCGTAATGCTCCGTGATCGCCGCCGGATCGGGCGCAAACACGCGCCCAATATGGGCGGCAACGAGAACGCCGATCAGGATGAGAACCGACGCAGGCGCGCGCAAAAACGGCTCGCGCGCCGGGCGGGATTCCTGGAAAAAGGCCATGAAGTGTCCTCGAAAGCGCCAGCTTATCTTCGAAGCGCGGCTTCTACGAGTTCCATCCGGTCATTGCCGAAATACATGTCGTCGCGATCGACGAACATCGTGGGCGAGCCGAAGCCACCGCGCGCGATAACCTCGTCGGTGTTGGCGCGCAGACGGTTCTTGATCTCTTCGGTCTGGCTGCGCGCGAGGATGCGACCAGCATCGAGACCGGCTTTTGCGCACATCGCCTTAAGCACCTCCGTCTGGCTGATGTCTTCGCCGTCCGACCAATACGACTCGAAGCAAGCGCGGGCGTAGTCGACCATCTTATCTTCCTCCTGGGCCGCGAGCGCGCAGCGCATGGCGGCCGTCGCCTTCACCGGAAAGACCGGCGGCGGCATGACGATCTTGAGCCCGGTGAACTTCGCCCAGTCCTGGAGGTCCTTGGCGCTGTACCTGGCCTTGCGCGGGTCCGGGTTGGCGCGGCGCTCATAGACGTCGCGGTTAACCGCGTTGAACACCCCGCCTACGAGGATTGGCTTCCACACGATGGTCGCGCCGGTGCGGGCAACCACGGGCTGGATGCGGGTGAAGGCGAGATAGGTCCAGGGCGAGGAGCAGTCGAAAAAGAACTCAAGCGTGGCCAAGGAAAGCTCTCCAACGAGGATTGCGCCCCAAATTAGCGCAGCGTCGTGCCGGATTGGAACACAACACTCCACTTTCATCATGGCTGGCCTGCGAGCCGTCCACCCGGCAGGTGCGCATCGGCGCGGAAGCGAATCTTTTCGGCGCTTCGCGCCGCGCTGGGTGACCGGGTCGAGCCCGGCCATGGCGATTTTTTCATGTGGCACGGGGGTTGCTCCCCACGGGTGCAAGAGATTTCGCACACGAGACCCGACATGGCCCGCCTTCGCACCGTCCTCTTCGCTCTCGCCTCCGGCGTGGTCTTCGCGACCGCGGCCCAGGCCGGCGATTACAGCAATGCGAGCACCTACAACGCGCCCTTCGGCATGCAGCCGGGCCAGGAAAACGCGCCGCCGAACACGTCGCTGCGCGATGCCAACGGCAACCTCGTCGTGACCAACGGCGTGTTCACCAGTTCCAATTTCGGCGTGGCCACCGGCGCGAGCGCATCGGGCTCCGGCGTCGGGATGTCGTCGGTAGGCGTTGGCACGAGCGGTGCATCGAGCACCACCACAGGAACCGCCACGGCGATCGGCAATCAGCTCAACGTCGTGACGCTCGGCAACAACAACACCGTCGTCGTCAACGCCACGCAGACCAACACCGGAAATCAGACAGCCACCAACACCGTCAACGGACACTAACAGTAGAAAGCCAAAGGGAAGCCCCTCCCATGACTCGTCGCGGAAAGAAGTTTCTTCTCAAGCCCTTGGTCCTCGTGATCGCGGGTCTGTCGCTCGGCGGCTGCATCAGCCCGCAGGCCGACAGCGTCACCGGCCGCTACACGGCGCCGATCGGTGGCTCGCCGGTGATCTCCAACGAGACACCCTACTCCGCCGCACTGCGCTGCATGGCCGGTTACACCAACCAGCACCCGTTACGCATCGCAGTCGGCCAGATCGCTGACTACACCGGCAAGAGCGAGAGCGACAATTCCGGACGCAAGATCACGCAGGGCGCCGCCCTGATGGCGATGAGCGCGCTGAGCAAGGCCGGCGTGCAATTGGTCGAGCGCTTCGACACCTCCGTCGCCGAGATGGAACTCAAATACGCCAACAACAAGCTGATCGGCGCCGATCAGAACGGCGGACCGGACTACCGCCAGATCATCGCCGGGTCGATCCCAGGCTCCGACTATTACCTGGTCGGCGGCATCACCGAGCTCAACTTCAACATCCGCTCGGTCGGCGCCAACGCCGATGGCGGCGAGACCGCAACCAACGGACTGAAGGGTTCGACCGGCGGCAACATGTACGTCATGAATGTCGGTCTCGACCTGCGCCTGGTCGACACCAAGACGCTGCAGGTGGTCGACGTGATCTCCTACCAGAAGCAGATCATCGGCCGGCAGGTGTCGGTCGGGGTGTTCGACTTCCTGGGCGCGAACTTCTTCGACGCATCCGTCGGCGAAAGCGCGCTCGAGCCGATCCAGCTTGCCGTCCGCTCAGTGATCGAGCGCGCGGTGCTCGAGATGACGGCGCGCCTCTATCACACGAACGGCTCCTGCGCTGCAGTGACCGATCCGCTCGCCGACGGCAGCGACCGCCCGGCCGCACCGGAATATCGCGCCAATACGCCCGTCACCGCTCGCAATGAGGAACACGCCAATGACCCGTCTCGCCAAGATCCTTATCGCTACTACGGCTCTAGCGATCCTGCCGCAGATGGCCTGCGCGGGAGCGAGTGACGCCACCGGCTCGTCCACCACAGCGACGGGCAGCACGATCCTCAACGGCCAGGTGACGTTCGGCGCGCAGTGGTCGACCGTCAACACGACGGTGAAGTCCGTCAGTGGCGACGTCACGATCCAGAGCCAGGCCGCGGGCAATGCGCTCGAAGCGATAACGTTCGACGACACCCATGTCACGTCGAGCCAGGACGCGGAAAGCACCAATATCGGCTCGACGCTCAACGCCAACGTCAACGGCGTCGGCGGCAGTGTCAGCATCACGGGCAGCGCAAATTGCAACACGACCGACGTCTCAACCGATCCTAATGTGACTTCGGTGCACAGCAGGCAATATTGCAACGCCCAGGATCCGGGTTCGGAAGTCAACGCGTCCGTCTCGAATGTGAGCGGCGACGTGGCGGTGAGTTCGTCTGCGAGCGGCAACACCTATACCGAGGATACCAACGCGGCGAGTGCGCCGACCTATCTGAGCCAGACCAACACCTCCAACGTGTTCGGCACCGCCAATGTCAACGTGCACAACGTCCAGGGCAGCGTCGGCGTGACCTCTTCGGCGGTCGGCAACACCGTCCAGGTCGTGCACTACTCGACCACGCCGTAATCCCCGTTCCGCATGGATGCAGCCGGGGGCAAACGGCGCGTCTGGAGAGAAGGAGGGCGAAAGCCCTCCTTCTTTTTTGTGCGAGGGTAGCCTAACACTTTAGGCGCCCTCACGTAGGACTTGGGCCAGCGCCAAAACATGCCGCGCCTGTTTGAGATGCGGCTGGTCGAGCATCTTGCCATCGAGCGAGGCGACGCCGGCGCCTGTCGCAAACGCAGCGACAACTTTGCGCGCGTGTTCGACGTCTGCGGATGACGGCGTGAAGGCGGCGTTGATCGGCTCGACCTGATCGGGATGGATCGCCAGCATGCCGGAGAAGCCCTCGCGCTGCGCCAGACGCGCGGCGCGTTCGAGACCGGCGCGATCGCGGAAATCGGCGTGCAGTGTCTCGATCGCATCGACGCCGGCCGCCTTCGCTGCGATCAAAACGAGCGCGCGCACCATCTTGTGCACGAAGAGGAACTCGCCGGTGTCGTCGCGGTTGGTCGCGGCACCGAGCGCAGCGGAGAGATCCTCGGCGCCCCAGCTCATCGCGGCGAGGCGCGGCGGCGGCGAGCGGTAATCCTGCAGCGACAGCACCGCGGTCGGCGTCTCGGTGGCGACGGG
>DATEZM010000061.1:0-5000 GCA_035255625.1 Rhizomicrobium sp.
TGGCCTCGGCGACATGGCGGCCGGCGGCGCCCTGGTTGAGGTAGGAGACCTTCATCTCGAGCGTCGGCGCGATCTCGCCCCATTGCGCGATGAAGCCGGCCGCGACCGCGAGCACGTCATCCATCACGCAGGCGATGGCGCCGCCATGCAGGGCGCCGAAACGGTTGAAATGCGGCTCGCCGAGGTCGTAGCCGATCTTGACCCAGCCCTCCTCGACATCGATTTCGAGCAGCTCCTGATTCAGCCAGGCAGAACAGGGCGCGGCACGCTTGAAGATCGCCTGAACGTTGGGCGGGAAGTCTTCGGGCTTGGACTTGTCGATGACGCGGCGCATGGGAGTCCGTTTTCTGATATCGATGCAGCATCGTGCACGAAGTCGAGGACAAGACAAATTGCGCATCGCGGAACTGAATGCGCCGCTGTGGCCGAGAAAATAAACTAAACTGTCATGCCCGCGAAGGCGGGCACCCAGGGGACTGGGTTCAGGGCAAGGACTGGAGTGCAATAGAAGGGGTTAGTGCGAAACCGCCAAATCGATCCACTGCGGATTGCGCTCCTCGATCAAACGCAACTTCCAGGCCCGCTCCCATTTCTTCAACCGCTTTTCGTGGGCAATCGCTTCGCGGATGTCTCCGTGTTCCTCGAACCACACGAGCATCTTGACGCCGTACGTCTTGGTGAAGCCGGGTACCAGGCCCTCGCGATGCTCTTAAGCGCGGCGCGCGATATCGTTCGTGACGCCGATGTAGAGTGTGCCGTTGCGGGCACTCGCCATGATGTAGACGAAGTACTGGTGTTCGCGTGCCATGGCGCAAGGCGGCCCTGGGTGCCCGCCTTCGCGGGCATGACAATTTATAATTTAACTTAAGAAAGAGACTAAGCCCAGAACGGCCTCAGTTTGCGGAAGTCGTTCCAGCCCTTCATCGCTTTTTTCGTCAGGCGGCGTTCGCGGCTGGCGTGCCAGCCGGCGACGATGCCGGCGGCGAAGCGATAGTCGGGCGCACTACCGATGCGGGTCAGCATGTCGTCGATGCCGTGCACGTCGTTGGCCTCGCCCAGCCGGTCGAGCAGCACCTTGAGCGCCCTGATGTAGCGCCGCGCCTTCTTGCGCGGGTAGAGCGGCGCGAAGAACTCCGCCGAGTAGCGCAGCTTCTTGAGCGCGATGCGCAGCTTGTGGATGCGCAGGTCGTAGAGCTTCCCGATCTTGCGGCCGCGCTTGCGGGCCTTCTTCCATTGCTCATTCAGCGCCTTGCGGCCGACCTTGCCGATGCGCTTGCCATCGCGCGGCACCTGCTCGGCGGCGGCAGCGACATCGTTGAGGAAGGACCCGAAATCGGGATTGAGCACCTCGGCCAGCGCATCGTCCCACGCCTCGCCGCGCGCATGGCGCAACGCCAGCGTCAGCGCGGCGAAGGATTCGTGATTGGCGTATTTGCGCCCCACCGGCGCTAGCAGCTCGTCGGCAAAGACATCGAGCTCGCGTGCCGGGGCGAAGGCGTCGGCGATGGCACGACCGCGCTTGCCGAGCGCTTTCAGCTCCGGCGTCTCGGCGCCGAAGGATCTGAGCGCCATTTGCAGACGGCGCAGGCCGACGCGCACCTGGTGCACGCCTTCCGGCGCACGGGCGCGGATCGCCGGAGCATTGCCGCCGACCTGGGCCAGGCATTCGAGCACGGTGGCGCGAAAGGCATCGGCGGCCGACATCTTGCGGCGCAGATGCACCGGCCGGGCATTCACCGCGCGGGCATGGATCGCGCTCTGGCTCGGACGATAGGACCGGACGATGGCGACTCGCGGCTCTTCCATCAGCACATCATTCCTCATGCGGGGCGCACCGGCAATCCGGCGCGCGCGAGTGCCGCCTTGGCGTCGGCGATCGTCGCCTGGCCGAAGTGGAAGATGGAGGCGGCGAGCACCGCCGAGGCGTGGCCGTCGCGGACACCGGCGACGAGATCGTCGAGCGTGCCCACGCCGCCCGAGGCGATGACGGGAACCGTGACGGCGTCGGAGACGGCGCGGGTGAGCGGGATATCGTAGCCGGCCTTGGTTCCGTCGCGATCCATCGAGGTGAGCAGAATTTCACCGGCACCATATTCGACAAGTTTTTTCGCATGCGCCACCGCATCGATACCTGTGGATATGCGGCCGCCATGGGTGAAGACTTCGAAGGGCGGGCCGTTGTGATTGTGCGCGCCCTGTTTCGCGTCGATCGCGGCGACGATGCACTGGCTGCCGAATTTCTCCGCCGCCTCGCGCACGAATTCGGGGCGGCGCACCGCCTCGGTGTTGATCGAGACCTTGTCGGCGCCGGCCAGCAGCAGGGCGCGGATGTCGTCGAGCGTGCGCACGCCGCCGCCGACGGTGAGCGGCATGAAGCAGACATCGGCCGTGCGCCGCACGATATCGAGCATGATGCCGCGCTTCTCGTGGCTGGCGGTGATGTCGAGAAAGCACAGCTCGTCGGCGCCGGCGTGGTCGTAGATCAGCGCCTGCTCCACCGGATCGCCCGCATCGCGCAGTGACTCGAAATTGATCCCCTTGACGACACGGCCATCCTTCACGTCGAGACAGGGAATGATGCGGATTTTCAGCATGTGGGAAGCTAGCTTCGGCTTTCAAGAACGATACAATTTTCTAGCAGCAGTTGTATCTGATAGACAGTGGATGGCAGATGGATTGGCAGTGCAAGAGCCAAGCTGGAGCTAGATGCGTAAGTATAAACCCATGCTGATTGCGATTGGCGCGAGCATGATCGCAAGCGCGGACGCACGGGCGGCGGATCCACCATTGTTCTTTGCCTTCAAGTCATTTTGCATTGACACAGACGCTGTCCCGGGCGCGGTCAAAACGGCCGTTGAGGGAGTTGGCGGCAAATTGTTCCGTGGTCCTGTCTCAAGTCCCGGATTCCCCTACGTCGTAGGCTTAACTATTTGGAACATCGCCATTGATGGTCACGCTCTGAGTGTCTCAGCTGGCGCTCAACATATTCCCTCCACTCTGAACCACCACAGACCAGAAGACGACAACAACGATTGCACCGTAGTCAGTTATTCCAATGATGACACGGGCATTGCGGCGATACGGAGATGGATCGGCGTGCCCGGCCGCATAGACCGGCCGTCGAGTCCACTTTATTTTGGCGGCCGGCGATTGCCCGATGTTACGCTGTACTTTTTCTCCTATCAGCAGGTAGGCAACGTTCGCATGGCTGTTATCGACAAAGTTGGTCTGGAAGCTGCGGAACGAGAGGGCCGTTACTGGACGGTCGTTTTGACACGAGGGTTACACGTCTCTTCGGTGCAATTGACGCATGTTCTCGGAGTACCTAACGCACACTGAAACGGTCCAAATCTGCGTTTGGTGCGCAATCGTTCTGTTCTGTAGTTCTTGATCGGAAGGCATTTGTCATCGTCTACCCCGCGCCATCGCGGCGATGGTGAAGAGGGCGCGGGCGGTCACGGTTTCGGCCGGGACCGCGGTGGTCTTGGTCAGCGCTTCGGTCTCCAGCAGAAGATCGCAGGCGTCGAGCAGGCGGGCGCTGTCCCACAGAGTGGCCTGCGCCTTGAACGACGTCTGGCGCATGAAATGGATCGGCGGGCGCAACTTCCTCAGCGCACCGTCGAGCGTCTCGCCCTTTTCGACGTCCGATTTGGCCAGCGCCAGCCGCTGGAAATGCGACAGCGCCATGCGCACCACAGCGACCGCGGAGGTGCCGGAAATCCACAGCCGCTCCAGCGCGGTGTCGAGCGTCTTAAGATCGCCCTGGCCGGCGGCGTCGAGCGCTTCCTCGGCGCGCACTTCCGCTTCGTCGCCGAGCACGGCGCGGACGTCTTCGAGGCTCACCTGTTTCTGGCCGCGGGCATAGAGCGCGAGTTTCTCCAATTCGCGCCGCGTTACGCCGCGATCCGAGCCGAGCCGCGACGCCGCATCGGCCAGCGCATCGGGTGCGATGGTGAGACCTTCGGCGCGCAGCGCATCGCGCACCACGTCGGGCAGATCGCGCGCCGTGTCGCCATAGCAGACGATCGCCGCGGCGTTGTCGGCACCCTCGAACACTTTGCGCAGGCCGGTGCCGCGGGCGAGATCGCCGCCTTCGACCACCACAAGCGCATCGCCAGCAGGTTCGTCGAGGAAGCGTTCGAACAGCTTGGCCAGCGCATTGCCGGCGCCGCGCACGCGCACCACGCGCCGCCCGCCCAGCATGGAGATCGCTGCCGCCTCGTCGAACAGCCGCGCCGGATCGGAGGCGAGTGTGGAATCGTCGAGATCGGCGATGAGGAACGGGTCCCTGAGATTGGGCACCACGGTCTTGATCAGCGCCTCGGCGCGTTCGCGCACCAGGCCCTGGTCGGGCCCGAAGATCAGCGCCGCCACCATCTCCTTGGGGAAATGGGAGAGCGTGCGGGAGATCGACGCGCCCTTGATCTCCGTCATCGCTTCGCGAAATAGACGTTGAGGTCGAGGCGGATGTGTTCGGCGATGTCCTGCGCGGCACGCTTGTCGGCATCCTGTTGCGCGGCGAGCGTGCCGTAATTCGCCTGCGGGCCGGAGGGCAGAACGTTGTAGGCGGAAAGACCGGTCTCGGTGCCGCTGGTCACCGTCTTTCCGGCCATGTCGGTCAGCGTGTAGGTCACTTTCAGCGTGTCGTTGTAGCGTGTGATAGAGGCATTGTTCTGCAGCGCGATGCCCTGCGTCGTCTGGGTAAGCCCCAGCTTCAGGCGATAGGTCGCGCCCCTCGCCGTGCCCGGACCGTCGAGCTGGTCGATCAGCTCATTGCGCAGCTCGTAACCCAGACGGTCCTGCACCGGCTCGACATAGATGGTCGACAGCGTCTCCGACATCGCGCTATTCGCCCCGCCATAGAGCGGATGGAAACCGCAACCGGCGAGGGCGAGCGCGGAAAGCACGACGGCAGACTTCTTCATGTCACCACGTTCACGATGCGGTTGGGGACCACTATAACGCGTTTCGGCGTCTTTCCCTCCAGGGCACGACGAACG
>DATEZM010000062.1:0-13735 GCA_035255625.1 Rhizomicrobium sp.
GAATGCGCTTGGCGGCGTCGATATTTGCCTTGGCGATGGTGACGCGCTGGCGCAACGCAAGCACGTCCATATAGGTGTTGGCGACGTCGGCGGTGATGGTCAGCGCCACTACTTCTTGGGCATAGCGCGCCGAGAATTCCGCTTCCTCCGCCGCGCGCAGTTCGTCGCGGTTGAGGCCCCACAGGTCCACCTCATAGCTGGCTTGCGCTCCGACGCCGAAAGTGTTGTGCGTGTTGCCGCCCGGCACGCCGTGGATGTTGGTGCCGCTGCGCTGCGCCGTTCCGGTCGCCTCCAAAGATGGAAAGAGCGCCGAGCCGGCGATGCCGGTATTCGCGTCGGCCTGCACCACCCGCGCGGCTGCTGCGAGCAGGTCGAGATTCTCCGCCTGCGCCGTCGTTTCCAGCGCGGGGAGCTCCGGCGCGTTGAAGCCGCTCCACCACCCCGTCGCTGGCCAGACCGGCGCGTTCGTCATGTCTGGCGTGGTCGGTGCGGTAAACCCTGTCGGCAGGTCGCCTTGTTTCAAGGCGACCGGCGGTGGCGTGCTGCAACCGGCGGCAAGCAGGGCAAGAACCGCCAGCGAGGATGTGCGCATCAAGACTTTCACGGAATCTCCCTCGGGTCGGCAGGCGCACCATACATAGCGGCCCAACGGAAACGCGCAAGGGCCACTTCAGCCGCGTCCCCACTGCCCACGATCGCGATTCTGCGGATGGAAGGAAGGCGGGCGGCCGGGCCGAATGCTTCGACTTTGGGGGCGTCTCAGCCGGCCCAGCCGCCCTTCGGCTGTGTCCGGACTGGAGCGCCGGTAGGACACGGCCAAATCGTGCGAGGCAGCATTGTGCAAAGGCGACGGATTCGGGGGAAGTGCGTATTTGTATCGTAGTGTCGCTGGGCGGCCGGCAGCGGGCGCTCGCGAAACAAATATCTGCGATCCGCTCAGGCGCCGCTGGGCTTGTCGACGATCTTGAAGCGCTTCAACTGGTCGCTCGCAAGCGTGAAGTCGGGT
Organism: Rhizomicrobium sp.; assembly: GCA_035255625.1. Lineage (GTDB taxonomy): Bacteria > Pseudomonadota > Alphaproteobacteria > Micropepsales > Micropepsaceae > Rhizomicrobium. The sequence goes on from DATEZM010000062.1 coordinate 1,007, forward strand.
GCGAGCGCGAGTGCTTGGCGATAGTCGTCATACGCCGCCTGGAGATTGCCTAACGCCTCGTCTGCCATGGCGCGGTCGTAATAGGCGTCCTCCGGCTGTTTGGTGCCGAGCGACAATCCCTTGTTGATGTGCGCGATCGCTTCGGCATAGCGCTTGTTGACGATCTCGGTCGCGCCCAGATCGACATAGCCTTCACCGACCGAGGCGTTGATCTTCAGACCCGCATTGAAATCGTCGGCAGCGGCGTTGAACATCCGCAAATCCAGTTTCAGCACACCGCGATTGACATAGGTGGCGGCACGGTCCGCGTCGCTGAGACTGCCGGCGAGCGCGAGGTTGCAGGAGATCATGAATTCAGCCGGATCCTGATGGCTATCGGCGCCTTGGTAGCAGAGCTGCGCCGGCCCGGCGCCGATTACGGTCACGGCGGCATTGGCGGACGACCAGGAGAGCGCCGTGGCGAACGCAGCGATGGAAAGGGCGAAACGGGTGGACATGGCATCCTCCTCCGCGAGACCGTCACACTATGCCATTTGTTCGCACCGTCCGTCCACGACAGGAACGGCGTAAACCGCATCTGGCGTTTGTCAAACGAGGGCGCTTCATGACCTGGCCGATGATCTTCCCGATCCTGTTTCTCTGTCTATCCAATGTTTTCATGACCTTTGCCTGGTACGGTCAGTTCAAGTTCCCCAACACGCCGCTGTGGATTCTGATCCTGGCGGGCTGGTCGATCGCCTTCTTCGAATATTGCTTCGCGGTGCCGGCCAACCATTTCGGCCAGCGGGTCTATTCGCCGGTCCAGCTCAAGACCATCCAGGAAGTGATCACGCTGTGCGTCTTCGCGGGTTTTTCGATCCTCTATCTGGGCGAGGAAATCCGCTGGAATCACGCTGTGGCCTTTGCGCTGCTGGTCCTGGCGGCCTATTTTTCTTTCCTGAAGTGAGACTGCGCCGAACCCCGAATCGGTCGGCACCAGAATATTCCCAGATCCGCCCAGCGAAACGCTCATAGCGGCTGTGATGCGCGCCGCGATGACGGTTTTTCGGTGTACCGCGCGCCCAAGGATTGATAGGTCAGGGCTTCGTTCGTGAGAATCGTGCCCGACATGCCATCCAGACCGCTTCCGTCCGGCTTCCTCGCCGAATCGCTTCAGCGCATCCAGCCCTCGCTGACCATCGCAGCGACGCAGAAAGCCCGCGATCTGAAGGCCGCCGGGCGCGACATCATTGGACTTGCGACAGGCGAGCCCGATCACGACACGCCGGACAACATCAAGGAAGCAGCGATCGCCGCCATCCGCGGCGGCCAAACGAAATATACCGCAGTCGAGGGCATCCCCGAGTTGCGCGCCGCAATTGCCGCTAAGTTCAAGCGCGAGAACAATCTCGACTATTCCGTGACGCAGACCTTCGTCTCGCCGGGGGGCAAGGCGGTCATCTTCAATGCGCTGATGGCGACCCTCAATCCGGGCGACGTGGTCGTCTGCATCGCGCCCTATTGGGTCAGCTATCCCGACATCGCGCTGCTGGCCGGCGCCAAGCCGGTGATCGTCGAGACCCGGATCGAAGATGGCTTCCGCCTGACGCCGGCCGCGCTCGACGCTGCGATCACGCCAAAGACGAAATGGCTGATCTTCAACCAGCCCTCCAACCCGACCGGAGCCTGCTACAGTCGCGAACAGCTGAAAGCGTTGATCGGCGTGCTGATGCGCCATCCGCAAGTGTGGGTGCTTGCCGACGACATGTACGAACACCTGGTCTATGGCGGTTTCAAGTTCTCCACCGTCGCGGAGGTCGAGCCCGGCCTCTACGACCGTACGCTGACGATGAATGGCGTGTCGAAGGCCTATGCGATGACCGGCTGGCGCATCGGCTATTGCGCTGGACCGGAACCCTTGATTCGCGCGATGGCAAAGCTCCAGTCGCAATCGGTCTCCAACCCGACCTCGATCTCGCAATGGGCGAGCGTGGAGGCGCTGAACGGGCCACAGGATTTCATCCCGAAATTCCAGAAGGTATTCGAAGAGCGCCGCGACCTCGTGGTCTCGATGCTGAATCAGGCCGCCGGCATTGAATGTCCCAAACCCGAGGGCGCCTTCTACGTCTATCCCTCGATCCGCAAGCTGATCGGCAAGAAGACCGAAGAGGGCAAAACGATCACGACCGATGCCGATTTCGCCGACGCGCTGCTCGAGAGCGAAGGCGTCGCCATCGTGCACGGCGCCGCCTTTGGCCTGTCGCCCTATTTCCGTGTGTCCTATGCCGCCTCGAACAGCTCGCTGGAAGAGGCCTGCCGCCGCATCCAACGTTTCTGCGGGAATCTGCGCTGAAGTGTCTTTTCGCGTCAGAGTGGCATTCCGGCGATAGCGTGCGCGAACCGGCCCGCTAAGCTCCGTCCCGGCGGGTGGGGAAAAGCGCATGGCCGACGATGTAAAACGGGGCGGCGGCTGGAAGCGCGGCGAGTTCGTGCTCTGGAGCGATGTCTTCGGCACGCCGTTACTGGCCGGGATCGTCTGGCTCGGGCTTCTCGTCATCACCGTCTTGATCGCCGCGCCGCTCGTCGCGCGCTCCGGTCTTGCGATGCCTGAGCTTGGGCGCCGCTTCGCCGTGATGGGTCGTCAGCCCTGGTTCGCGCAGCTCGTAACCGCGAGTTCCGATCTGGTGCTTCTGTTTTTCCTCTGGCGCATCGCGCGCCGCGTCGCCGATGGCGCCTTGGTGGCGCGGTTTCGTGCCGTGCGCGCCTCCGTCATCTTGCTTGCCGGGCTGGGCGGTGTGTTGCTCGCGGCGGCGACGATGATCGCGCTCGTCCAGCTCTACCAGCACGGGATCTTCAAGCCGAGCAATTCGCCACAGGACCGGATGTTCAGCCCGGGCCCGGCGTTTCAATTGCCGCTGGTCGCCGTGACCGTGGCCCTCATCGCACCTTTCGTCGAAGAGTTCTTCTTCCGCGGCGTGGTGCTGAGCTGGCTCGCCCGCAAGATCACGCTGGTGCCTGCAGCATTCGTCAGCGCTGCGGTCTTCGCGCTGCTGCACTTCCGCTATCTGTCGCAGCCGGGCCCGCAGGGCTGGATGTTGACTGGCCTCATCGGCATTGTCGGCCTCATCAACGCGACGCTTGCCATCCGGACGCGCTCATTATGGCCGCCTTTCGCCTTCCATGCCGCTTACAACGGAACGCTTACCGGCGTCGCGATGGCGCCGTTCTTGTTCGCGCAGCACTGAACGGGCGCGGCGCCAATGCGCCGCGCCCTTCTGTCAGTAACGCCCGCGCGTGCAGACGAGACGTCCGTCGAAATTGGCGATGCGGCCATCGCAGTCATAGGCGTTGTCGAGGGAGGTCCAGCGCCACGCGCCGTCACGCCGCTCGCAGGTCGCGCGCAGCGTATAGCCGTCCATGCGGATGTCGTCGCAAGTACCGCGATAGGAGCCCGCCGGACCGACGTCGAAGCCGCGGTGCCGCGCGTAGCGATCGCGCCAGTCGCTTTGGGCGCATTCGAGCTGGCCGTTGTTGTTGACGATGCGGCCGTCGCACTCGTCGGCATTGTCGAGCCAGGTGTTGCGCCAGGAACCATCACGGCGCTGGCAAGTAGCGGTCAGCATGTCGCCGTCGAAATCGATATGCTGGCAGGACGATTCATAGGATCCGTTCGGCGCCCAGCGGGCCTCGGCAGGCGCGGAAAACGCAAATAATGATAGAGCGGTGGCGAGCGTAATGGCTCCGGTCGTGACGAATTTCATGGTTTTTCTCCAGTCCGATTTCACATCATCTGTCCGTGTGCACCGGTGAACTGCCTTCGCACCTGCAGTATCCCCAATGGACGATTCATAATACCGGGATTTGTGGATGTGTGCACCTTGCCTTCGCCGTGATACGGCGCGAGCATCGGCCATCGAAGTGGGGCGCGTGACGCGACCCGATGACCCGGGATGCCCGCCCGCCGCGCCCCAAAGCGCAACGGCAGTTGCGCGTCAGATAGGCGCGCAACGATCCTTGCGCTTCCAGTCCGGAGAGGCGCTCAAATGTCAGGAAACAACACCGGCAGAGAACCACGCGCCGTGGCCGTGGTAGGACCCTATGGCAGCGGCAAGACCACGCTGCTGGAGAGTATCCTTTCCGTCACGGCCGCGGTGCAGAGAAAAGGCTCCGTTGCACAGAAGAATACAGTCGGCGATTTCAGCCCCGAGTCGCGGGCGCGCCAGATGAGCGTCGAGGTGAACAGCGCCACCACCCGCTATCTCGACCAGACTTTCACCTTCCTCGACTGTCCCGGCTCGATCGAATTTCTCTCCGACGCGCTGAACGTGCTGCCCGGCGTCGATGCCGCGATCGTGGTGTGCGAGCCGGAGCCGGCCAAGCTCCAGATGCTCCAGCCCTATCTGAAGCGCCTCGCCGACCTGAAGATTCCCCACATGTTGTTCGTCAACAAGATCGACAAGGCGAGCGGCTCGCTGAACCATCTCCTCGCGATGCTGCAGGCCGCAAGCGAGACGCCGCTGCTGCTGCGCCAGATACCGGTCCAGGACGGTGACGCCGTCACCGGCTTCGTCGATCTCGCGCTCGAGCGTGCCTATGCCTATCGCCCGCATGCGCCGAGCGAAGTCGTCGCGATCGCCGACAAGGACGGCGAGAAACAGGCCCGCTTCGCGATGCTCGAGAAGCTCGCTGATTTCGACGAGCATCTGATGGAAGAACTGCTCTCCGATGTCGAACCGCCCAGCGAGGAAGTGTTCGGTGATCTCGCCAAGGAGCTTGCGGACGGTCTCGTTGTGCCTGTCCTCATCGGCTCGGCGCTGAACGACAACGGCATCCGTCGCCTGTTGAAGGCGCTGCGCCACGAAGTGCCGGCGGTATCTGCTGCCGCCACGCGCCTCGGCGTTATAGCGAATGGCGACGCGGCGGTGCAGATCCTCAAGACCTATCATTCGAGTCATGGTGGCAAACTCAGCCTGGCGCGCGTGCTGGCCGGCACCTTGAAGGACGGCGCCGTGTTGCGCCGCGCCGATGGCGGCGAGGCACGCATTGGCGGCATCTTCGCACTCAAGGGCGAGGCCCAGACCAAGCTTGCCGAGGCCCACCCCGGTGACACTGTCGCACTCGGCCGTCTCGAGGGTGTCACCACCGGCGAGATGCTGGCGACCGGCAAGACCAAGCTCCCCAAGGTCGCGATCGAACATTTGACGCCGGTCTATCGGCTGGCGATCGAGGCGACTGATCGCAAGGATGAGGTCAAGCTTACCTCTGCGATCGCCAAGCTTCGCGAGGAAGACCCGTCGCTGATCTTCGACCAGAATGCCGAATTGCAGGAGATGGCGCTGGTCGGGCAGGGGGAGATACATCTGAAGGTCGCCGTCGAGAAGCTGTCAAGCAAATACGGCCTCAAGCTCACCGTTCGTCCGCCGCGCGTTCCCTACAAGGAGACCATCCGCAAAGGCGCGCTGCAGCATGGCCGCCACAAGCGCCAGAGCGGCGGCCATGGCCAGTTCGGCGATGTGCACATCGAGATCCGCCCGCTGCCGCGCGGCTCGGGTTTTGTCTTCGAGGACAGGATCAAGGGCGGCGTCGTGCCGCGCAATTTCATCCCCTCGGTCGAGAAAGGCATCGTCGACTACCTGAGGAGCGGCCCGCTAGGCTTTCCGGTGGTCGATGTCGCGGTGGCGTTGACCGACGGCTCCTATCACGCGGTCGACTCGTCGGACGCCGCCTTCCAGACCGCGGCACGCATTGCAATGAGCGAGGGCATGCCGAACTGTTCGCCGGTGCTGCTCGAATCGATCATGCATGTGCGTATCCATGTGCCGAGCGAGGCGACTGCCAAGGTCAATCAGGTGGTCAGCGCGCGCCGCGGCCAGCTCATGGGCTTCGATGCGCGCGACGGCTGGAAGGGTTGGGACACGGTGGAGGCGCAGCTGCCACTGGCGGAGCTGTCCGACCTGATCATCGAACTGCGCTCGCTCACGCAGGGGGTAGGCACGTTCGAGACCGAGTTCGATCACCTCGCGGAGTTGACCGGCAAGCTCGCCGATCAGGTCGTTGCGACGGCCAAAGCCGCCTGACAAGCCGTTCACGCGGAGCGGCCAGGGCAGGGCCGCTCCGCCGGTTTTCCGGGACAACCCCAATCGAGAGGAATCTTCGCCATGACCGACGCGCCCCATGTCGCACCCTTCCATGGTCGCCTGCGCGACGCCTCGGGCCAGATTTTCTGGCTGGGGCTTGCCTTGGCGCTGGTCGGCATCGCTGCGATCGTCTTTCCGTTCGCCTCGACACTTGTCGCGACGCTACTCGCCGGCTGGACGCTGCTGTTCGCCGGGCTACTGCTCTTCATCGGCGCGTTCTCCATCCACGGCACGGGCCCGTTCTTCGGCGCGCTGGTGACAGGTCTGCTGTTTATCGCCGGCGGCGCCTTCATCGTGTTCAACCCACTGGCCGGCGCTGTGGCGCTGACCCTGATCCTGGGCTTCATGTTCATGGTTCAGGGTGCGTTCGAGATCGTTTTTGCATTCGAGCTGCGCCCGCACGCCGGCTGGTGGGGCATGCTGCTGTCCGGCCTCGCCAGCGCGATCCTGGCAATCATCATCATGGCGGGCTGGCCGACGATCTCGACCATCGCGCTGGGCGTCATTCTGGGTGTGAATTTCCTGAGCACCGGCTTCGGCTACATGCTGGTCTCGCGCGCCGTGCGGAGCACCTGAGCGAGGATCAAACGCCGGGCGGAAAATGCGCCGTGAGTTCGGCGCCGCAGGCTTGGGTCGCCTGTTCCAGCGCGTCGACGAGGCGCCCTGACTTCGCGGCCTGCGTGAAGTCGGCGACGATGGCATTCCATCTTGCCTGACCGATCTTCTGGTGAAGCACGTCGTCGGCGATAAGTTCGACATAGCGCTCGCCGAGCGAGGCGAACAGCACCATGCCGGTCTTGCGTGCCGCCAGGATGTGCGCCGCGAAGGCGCGATGGGCGAACTGGCGCGCCCGCTCATGCTTCATCCGGCGCGGCACCAGCAGGAGCTTCGGCGGGGGCCATTCCAGCACCAGCGACACCGCGACGAACACGATCGCTTCGATGCCGAAGGCGTCGTCCAGCGCCAGCAGCGGTCGCACTGCCGCGAGCAGGCCGCCCACCGCCAGCGCCGCGAAGGCGCCATAGGCGACGGGATAGAGCGCATAGCGGTCGCTAACCGGCACGATTTGAAGTTCGAATCGCGCCGCCGTGCGGGCGCGCACGGCCTCGGCCGCTTTCGTCAGGCGCACATGTTCGTCGGGGGTCAGTGTTGCCATCACCAATGCCCCGAGGCGCCGCCGCCACCGAAGGACCCGCCGCCGCCGGAAAATCCGCCGCCGCCGAACCCACCACCGCCGCTCCAGCCACCGCCGCCCCAACTGCGGCCGCCACCGCCGAACATGCCGCCGAGAAAAAACAGCGGCCAGAAGAACCGCCCGAACACCACCCACAGGATGATAACGATCACAATGATCGGAATATGGAAGCCGCCATTGCCGCTCGCGTCTCGTTGCAGCGACTGGAAGTCCTGTGGCGGATTGGCGGAAGGCTTCCCGCCCAGCGCCTGCAGCGTCACCAGCGTGCCGTTCAGCACGCCGGTGTCGTAATCGCCCTTGCGGAACGCGGGCTTCATGACGTTCTCGATGATCAGCGAGCTCTGCAGGTCGGTCAGCGTGCCTTCCAGGCCGTAGCCGACCTCGATGCGCACATCATGCGTGGTCGGCGACACGATGATGAGGGCGCCGTTGTTCTTGCCTTTTTTGCCGATGCCCCAGGCGCGGCCGAGCTGATAGCCGTAATCTTCGATCGTCGTGCCGCGCAGCGATTTGAGTGTCACCACAACGACCTGGTTGCCCGTCTGCTGCTCGTGCTCGGCGAGCAGCCTGGTCAGCTTTGCCTGCGTATCGGGTGAAAGAATGCCCGCCTCGTCGACGACGCGACCGGTCAGTTGCGGAAAGTCGAGCGCTGCCCAGGCCGCAGCCGCGAACAGCGCGACGGCGGCGACCGCGAAAACGACGGCGCGGGCAGCGCGCGTCATGCTCAGAACTGCACCGACGGCGCCGACTGGTTCTTCTCGGAGGTCGTGAAGGTCTCGCGCGGCTTGGCGTCGGGATAGAAGATCGCCGCGATCCAGCGCGACGGGATCGTGCGCAGTGTTGTGTTATAGACCTGCACCGCGTCGATATAGTCCTTGCGCGCCACCGCGATGCGATTCTCGGTGCCTTCGAGCTGGCTCTGCAGCGCCAGGAAGTTCTGGTTCGATTTGAGGTCCGGATAATTCTCGCTGACCGCAAGCAGTCGTCCCAGCGCGCCGCTCAACTGCGCCTGGCTCTGCTCGAAATTGTGGAAGGCCTGCGGATTGGTCAGGACGTCGGAGGGAAGATTGAGCTGGGTCTGTGTCGCATGCGCCCGCGCCTCGGTCACAGCGGTCAGCACCGTTTGTTCCTGCTTGGCATAGCCTTTGACGGTCGCGACCAGATTGGGAATCAGATCGGCGCGGCGCTGATACTGGTTCTGCACCTCGCTCCAGGCCGCCTTCACCTGCTCGTCCTGGGTCGGCACCGCGTTGATGCCGCAGCCCGACAGGCCGAGCAGCACGAGGCCAAGCGCCGCGAACCGTATGGCGACTTTCGAAATGTGCGACGACATGGATCGATCTCCTCATGGGGCAGGGCGCCCGAGCCAACCGGATGCTGCGTCTTACATATTGTGTTGCGTCGAACTTTTCAAAAAAACGCCGGAAGCGCTTTCGCGCCCCGGCGCAGTCTGCTTGGAATGCGCCGGGCCGAAAAACCGAGCGCCGGTCCGGTGCCTTGGGCGCACAAGCCCGCGCCACCGGCCAAATTTGGGGGGACGACCGGCGGCACCCGTGGAAATAGGTATGGCCCTGAACGGTTCAAGGGGGTCGGCTATAGCTGGAGTCGGACAATTCCCAGCACCAGCGCCCCGATCCAGCATGTTTCGGCGACCATCAGGGCAACCGGCTTCCAGCCGACCGCCACGAGCGCCTTGAACGACGTTTTCATCCCAAGCGCTGCGATAGCTGTCACGAGGCACCAGCGGGAGACATCGCTGGCCACGTTCGTGACGGGCGCGGCCAAAAGTCCAAAGCTGTTCAGCGCTACCAGGGCGGCAAAGCCAATGAGAAACCAGGGAACAGGCGTCTTTGCTCCTATCGAACTGCTGCCGCGTGTCGTGACAACCGCGATCAACACCACGACCGGCAGCAGCATGCTGACACGCAGGAGCTTCACATAGGTCGCGATGTCTCCCGTTTGAGGAGAGATCGTGTAGCCCGCGCCGACGACCTGCGCGACGTCATGGATCGTGCCGCCGAGAAACAGCCCTGCCTGCACGTGATCGAGGCCGATCGCGGTGGCGAGAATTGGGTAGACGATCATGGCGAGGGTGGACAATGCGGTGACGGTCACGACTGCCAGGATCGTATCGCGCTCGCTCTCCGCGGTGCGTGGCAGCACCGAGGCGATCGCAAGGGCTGCGGACGCGCCGCAGATTCCGACCGCGCCTCCGGACAGAACGCCGAATGAGCGGCTCTGACCGAGCAAACGCGACAGCAGAAATCCCAGCGTGATCGTCGATGTGACGCCCAGCACGACCGTGACGATCGGAACGACTCCCAGGCCGAGCATTTGCGAGGCGGTGATGCGAGCGCCGAGCAGCGCGACACCGACGCGAAGGACGGCCTTCGAGGAAAATTCGATGCCGGCGATGCAGCGTCCTTCTTCATGCAGGAAATGGAAGGCCATGCCGAACAGCAATGCGAAGAGCATGACGGGCGCGGTGTAGTGCTGCGACAGCCATGTCGAGGCAACCGCAATCATGGCCGCGGCAAGAAATCCTGGATAGATCGAAACGAGGTATCTTTGGCCGGGCAGGCCTGCAAAACGTCCTGGCGCGACGGCTGCCACCGCTGGCACGCCTTCCATCGCGCCCATCGACTGGAACAGCAGATGTGCGGATTCTTCGTCGGTGTCGATGTCGCGCGCCATTGCGTCTGCAATCCTAAAGCGGCTGGCCGTTCGCCAACAATCGCGCCTAGAACTTCCAGTCCCTCGACGCCTTCACCAAAAAGTCGCGGAACGCCGCCACGCGCTTGGACTGGCGCAGCGCATCGGCATAGACCAGATGCACGTCGAAGGCGGGGCCCGGCACATCGGGCAGTATACGAATGAGATGCGGACGGTCGGCAGCGACGTAATCGGGCACTGCCGCTATACCGAGACCGGATTCGGTCGCGCACAGGATGCCCGTCACGTTGTTGATGCGGATGGTGCGGCCCTTGCCGTTCATGCGCCGGCGCGTCTGTTCGAGCAGCCAGTTGATCTCGCGGATCTCCGGCGCCGCGGTCTCGCCATAGGCGATGATCGTGTGGTCGGCGAGATCGTCGAGCGTCTGCGGCACGCCGCGGCTGTCGAGATAAGGCTTCGTCGCGTACATGTGATAATGCACGGTGAACAGCTTGCGCTGGATGAGGTCGGCCTGCACCGGCGCGCGCATGCGGATGGCGATGTCGGCCTCGCGCTGCGCCAGGTCGAGCTCGCGGTCCTCCATCACGAGATGGATCTCGACCTCGGGATATTCCATCAGGAAGGCGTCCATGCGCGGCACCAGCCAATAGGTGCCGATGCCGTGGCTCGACGTGATCTTGAGCGCGCCGCGCGGCGCCTCGCGCACGTTCTTCAGCGCCTCCTCGGCCTGGGCGAGGCGGTTCAGCACGTCGCTCACGGCCGAATAGAGCATCTCGCCCTCGTCGGTTAGCGTCAGGCCGCGGGCGTGGCGCTGGAACAGCGGCGTGGTGATCTCTTCCTCGAGCGCGCTGATCTGGCGGCTGACGGCGGACTGGCTGAGCGTCAGCATCTGCCCGGCATGGGTGAACGACCCCGCCGAGGCGACCGCGTGAAAGATGCGAAGCTTGTCCCAATCCATTTTCACTATCCTGTTCGGGCCGCTCTCATGCGGACCCTGGCCTCACCGCGCAATGCAATCTTCGTTGCGCTTCATTTCAGTCCACGGATCAATGACCGCCGGCGAGGAAGCGTTCCGCCTCCAGCGCCGCCATGCAACCCATGCCGGCCGCGGTCACCGCCTGCCGGAAGATCTTGTCCTTCACATCACCCGCCGCGAACACGCCTGCAACGCTGGTATGCGTGGAATCGGGCGCCGTCTTGATGTAGCCGGCCTCGTCCATTTCGAGCTTGCCCCTGAACAGCTCGGTCGCCGGCGAATGGCCGATGGCGATGAACACGCCGTTGACGCCAAGCTCGCGCACGCTGCCGGTCACGGTGTTGCGCAATTTGACACCGGAGACGCCCTTGGGATTCTCGCCGCCCAGCACTTCGACCAGTTCGGTGTCGAACAGGCAGTCGATCTTCTGGTTCGCCATCACGCGCGCCTGGTTGGTCTTGTCGGCGCGGAAGCTGTCGCGGCGATGGATCAGCGTGACCTTCTGCGCGAAATTGGTCAGGAACAGCGCTTCCTCGGTCGCGGTATTGCCGCCGCCGACCACCGCCACGTTCTTGCCGCGGAAGAAGAAGCCGTCGCAGGTGGCGCAGGCGCTGACGCCGAAGCCCTGGAATTTGCTCTCCGACGGCAGCCCCAGCCAGTTGGCGCTGGCGCCCGTGGCGATGACCAGTGTGTCGGCGGTGTATTCCGTGCCGCTGTCGGCTTTGAGCCGAAACGGCCGGCGCGACAGATCGATGTCCGTGACGGTGTCCTGCACCATCTTGGTGCCGAGATGGGCGGCCTGTTCCTGCATCTGCTCCATCAGCCACGGTCCCTGGATGGCTTCGGCGAAGCCCGGATAGTTCTCGACCTCGGTGGTAATGGTGAGCTGGCCGCCCGGCTGAATGCCGGCGATCAGCGTCGGCTCCAGCATGGCGCGCGCAGCATAGACCGCCGCGGTGCAGCCCGCCGGTCCGCTGCCCAGGATGATGACTTTGGAATGAGGCATGACCGCTCCGACTCGTGAGGGAGCCGGACGCTGAAGGCGCGCCGGCCAAACGGCCACGCCCAAAAGCCCTCACCCCTAGATTGATGCCCTGATATCGGAAGCGCCGGTGCAAAGGTCAAGCAGCGCCAATTACAGTTTCGTGGCAGGGGTTTGGGCAGCCCCGTCGCACTTTCCTAAAAGCGGTATGGCGAATCGGAAGCCGGAACTGTCGCGACCCAGAAATATTATTGCGCTGGCCTCACTGTAAGGGTTAAATGCCGCCGTTTTCCACTCAGTCGAAGGTCCCCGTCGTGGAGCATCACAAGCTCGATTCCATCGATTTGCGCATCCTGACCGAACTTCAGGCCAACGGGCGCATCACCAACGTCGAACTGTCGCGCCGCGCGAAGATTACGGCGCCGCCATGCCTGCGCCGCATGCGGGCGCTGGAGAAGACCGGCTTCATCCAGGGCTACCACGCCGATCTCGACGCCAAGGCGCTTGGCTTCGAGGTGACGGCCTATGTCTTCGTGCGCCTCTCCAGCCAGCATGATACCGACCTCAAGCATTTCGAGGAACGCGTGCGCACGTGGCCGGCGGTGCGCGAGTGCTACATGCTCTCGGGCGAAGTGGATTTCCTGCTCAAATGCGTGGCGACCGATCTCTCGACCTTCCAGCGCTTCGTCACCGAAACGCTGACGGCCGAGAAGAACGTCGCATCGGTGAAAAGCTCCCTCGTCATCCACTCCAGCAAAAATGAAGCCGGCGTGCCGATTGAAGTGAA
>DATEZM010000063.1:0-2073 GCA_035255625.1 Rhizomicrobium sp.
GGCGCAAGATGGCAGTGCCACCGCCCACGCCGGTGCGCAGGCAAGAAGAGCGACAACCATGGCGCCAGTCGCGAATATCGATCTGATCATGCCGTCATTCAGCATGGTTTGGCGCGACTTGCACGCGGGAAGTCCTCTGAAGGTAACCGGCAACAAAACGCTTCGTCAGACTGCCTCGTACCAGTCAATCCCGTCCTTGTCGGTGGCCTTCCGGATCCGACTGCGGGCGCGCAGGCAGTTCAGATGCGCCAGGCTTTCGCCTGTTGCCATGCCGAAATTGCCCTGGGTGATGCGGCTGCGAAACAAGGCGGGAAACACATCGACAGCCCTCTTCGGCTCAGCGCAGAGCACATGAAGCTTCTCGAGTCCCTCCTCGTGATGGTCGATCAGCTCCTGGAGGCGCAGCGGGCCTTTGCGGAACGGTTCGTTATGCGAAGGCAACACCAGCGCGTCGCCTGGAACGACGCCTTTGAGGCGCGCGCAGGAATCGAGCCAATCCTGCAACGGGTTGGCGTCCGGCTCGGTCGGATGCACAGACACGTTCGACGAAATCTTCGGCAAAATCTGGTCGCCGGAAATGAACACGTTCAACTCCGGACACCACAGGCAAGCATGTTCCGGCGAGTGTCCGTTGCCGCCGACGATGCGCCACAGATGGTCGCCGATCACGATCTCGTCGCCTTCGACGATGCGGCGATAGGCACTCGGCAGCTTGTAGACACCGTGTCCAAAGCCGCCGAAGCGCGTGCGATAACTCTCGAGCAGATCCTCGGGGAACCCCGCCGCACGATAGAAGCGCAACCCCTCGGTCGGCGCCTCAAGCCCGGTATCGGCAACGAGATTGCGGCACATCAGGAATTCTGTGCGCGTGATCCACAGTTCGACATCGAACTTGCGCACGAGCCAGCCGGCAAGCCCGATGTGGTCCGGATGCATGTGCGTGACGATCACGCGCTTGACCTTGCGGCCTTTCATCGGCCCGGCGAAGAGCTGCTCCCAGGCCTGCGTCGTTTCTTCGTTGCGGATACCGCTGTCGACGACGGTCCAGCCATCGCCATCCTCTAGCAGCCACAGATTGATGTGGTTGAGCTGCATGGGCAGGCGCATGCGTACCCAATGAACGCCGGGTGCCACGACGATGCTCGCGCCAGTCTCGGGGCGCTCGGCGAAGGGATAGTCGAGATTGCTGCCCGGCCGGACTCGGACTTCAGATGCGCTCACGGGGCGCCTTTCGGAAATAGCGGTTGTCTCGACTATGATTGGGTCAGGCTGCGCGTCAAGCCCCGCGAATTTACTCCGTCAAAGCAAGCAAATAGACGCCACGCGCGTTATAGGAGGTCGTCGGTCGATTCCGGAGGAACCATGCACAAGCTCGCACTTCTAGCCGTGGCAATGCTTGCGCTGACCTCGGCGCAGGCCGCCCAAGTCTCCACCGATCCGAAGCAGGCGCCGGCCGGCGCCTATCGGGTCGAGCCGCGCCATACCCAAGTGCTGTTCGCGATCTCGCATTTCGGACTGACCGATTTCTACGGCCGGTTCGAGAAGATTTCGGGCACGCTCAATTTCGTGCCGGGTGCGCCGGAGAAGAGCCAGGCGTCGATAACCATCGACATGTCGAGCCTCAACGTGCCGAACAGCGAACTGATGACCGGGCTCGCCGAGCCGGTGGTGTTCGACACCGCGCACTTCGCGCAGGCGCATTTCGAATCGAAGTCGCTTACGCGCACCGGCAAAGACACCGGCCAGATGTCCGGCGATCTGACGCTGCGCGGCGTGACGAAACCCGTAGTTTTCGACGTAACGTTCAACGGAGGCGAGCCGTCGCCGATGGGCGGCGCGGTCTATCTTCTCGGGTTTCATGCCACAACGACGATCAAGCGCAGCGATTTCGGACTCACCTCGATGGAGTGGAGCGGGTTTGTGAGCGATGATGTCAAGCTGACCATCGAAGCGCTGTTTCAGAAGGACAAGAGCTAATGCCGGCACGCGCCGTCCGATACAATACCGTCGCGATGACGTTCCATTGGGTCATCGCGGCTCTCCTCATCGCCAACGTCGCGCTCGGCCTTTATA
>DATEZM010000064.1:0-10327 GCA_035255625.1 Rhizomicrobium sp.
AACGAGCGCGTGAAGCTCTCCGGCATCGTGCTGACGCGCGCAGACGGCGATGCCCGCGGCGGCGCGGCGCTCTCCATGCGCGCGGTCACCGGCGCGCCGATCAAGTTCCTGGCGACGGGCGAGAAGCTCGATGCGCTCGAGGCTTTTCATCCGGCGCGCGTGGCCAGCCGCATCCTCGACATGGGCGACGTCGTCTCCCTGGTCGAGAAGGCGGCCGAGACCTTCGACAAGGAAAAGGCCGAGAAGCTCGCCCGCAAGATGAAGAAGGGCGAGTTCGACATGAACGACCTCGCCGAACAGCTGGGCCAGATGAAGAAGCTCGGCGGCATGAAGGGCGTGCTCGGCATGCTGCCGGGCGTCGGCAAGATCAAGGGCCAGCTCGATGCCGCCGGCATGGACGACAAGCTGCTGACGCGCCAGGAAGCGATCATCCAGTCGATGACGAAGAAGGAACGCGCCGATCCCGACGTGATCAACGGCTCGCGCCGCAAGCGCATCGCGATGGGCTCGGGCACGGAAGTCAGCGAAGTCAACAAGCTGCTGAAGATGCATCGCCAGATGTCGGATGTGATGAAGAAGATGGGCAAGGGCGGCCGCGCCATGCAGGGACTCTCCGCCCTGTTTGGCGGCGGTGGCGGCATGCCGCCGGGCATGCCCGGTGGGCGAAGATAATCTCTATACGGATCAACAAAGAAGGACACGAATCGAAATGGCTCTCAAGATCAGACTGGCGCGCGGCGGCACCAAGAAGCGCCCACATTATGCAATCGTCATCGCGGATTCGCGCTCGCCGCGCGATGGCCGCTTTATCGAGAAGATCGGCTTCTACAACCCGCTGCTGCCGAAGGATCACGCCGACCGCGTTAAGCTCGACACGGCCAAGGCGGGCGAGTGGATCAAGAAGGGCGCCACCGCGTCGGACCGCGTCCATCGCTTCCTCGCCAATGCCGGACTGGCGAAGCCGCTTGCCAAGAACAATCCGCAGAAGGCCAAGCCCAAGAAGAAGGCGCAAGAGCGCGCCGCGGCGAATGCCAAAGCGGCCGAAGCGCCTGCCGCAGAGGCCTGACGTCATGGCGGGCCGCGACGTGCTGCTCGCCGCCGTGATCGGCGCGCAGGGGCTGAAAGGCGAACTGCGCGTCAAGACGTTCACCGAGCATCCCGAGGTGCTGGCGCGCTATCGGGGGCTGCACACGCAAGATGGCCGCCGCTTCACCGTGACCGCGGCGCGCGCCGCCAGGCCGGGCGAGGCCATCCTCGCTTTCGCGGAAATCGCCGACCGCGGCGCGGCGGAAGCGCTCAAGGGCACCGAGCTCTACGTGCCGCGCGACGCGCTGCCGGCGACGGAAGGCGACGAGTTCTATCATGCCGATCTCATCGGCCTGCGGGCCGAGGACGTCGGCGACCGCGTCATCGGCCACGTCAAGGCGATCCACAATTTCGGCGCCGGCGACGTGATCGAGATCGAGCAGCCGGGCGGCGACACGGTGTTGCTCGCGTTCACCAAAGAAACCGTGCCGTCGATCGAGATCGACAAGGGCCGCATCGTCATTGCCGTCCCGCGCGACGACGAAGCCGAACGCGAACACGGCGTCGAATAGTTGCGCTCCGCCGTCACGGGTCTATGCTTTCCTCCGCAAGGGATCGCCGGGGGGCATCCAATGGAATGGTTTCACGCGGAGGCGCGAAGACGCGGAGTTTTGCGCAAAGCGCGACGCGATCATTCGCTCTCGCGCGATGATTTGGCGCTCCGCGCCTCCGCGTCTCCGCGTGAAAGACCTTCCTGGTCAAAAAGCGCATGACTTGGTCCGCGACCGTTCTCACGCTTTTTCCGGAGATGTTCCCCGGACCGCTCGGCATTTCCCTGCTCGGCAAGGGCCTGCAGAAGAAACTTTGGTCGCTGGAGATCCGCGATATCCGCGATCACGGCATCGGCCGCCACGCCAAGGTCGATGACACGCCGGCCGGCGGCGGGCCTGGCATGGTGATGCGCGCCGACGTAGCGCTGGCCGCGATCGACGTGGTCAAGCGCAGGAAGCGCCCGTTGATCTATCTGTCGCCACGCGGCGCGCCGCTGACCCAGGCGCGGGTCACAGACCTCGCGAAGGGTCCCGGCGCAATCCTGCTCTGCGGCCGGTTCGAGGGCCTCGATGAGCGCGTCATCGCGGCGCGCGCTGTCGAAGAAGTCAGCCTCGGCGATTTCGTGCTCGCGGGCGGCGAGATTGCGGCGATGGCGGTGATCGAGGCGGCGGTGCGCCTGATCCCGGGCGTGCTGGGCGACGCGACCTCGCCGGCGGAGGAGAGCTTCAGCCACGGCCTGCTGGAATATCCGCAATATACCCGTCCCCAGACGGTCGAGGACCGGTCCATCCCGGACGTCCTAAACAACGGAAATCACAAGGAAATCGCCAAATGGCGGCAGGCGCAGGCGCAAAGCCTGACCCAGGCGCGGCGGCCCGATCTGTGGGCCCTCTATGAAAAGAAAAAGACCTAGGCTATACGCGCCGCTCTTTTGCACATTGGCCGCCCGGAGAATTCCCCATGAACCTGCTGCAGACGCTCGAAGCCGAGCAGATGAAGGCCGTCCGGGCCAAGCCGCATCCCGAATTCCGCGCCGGCGACACGCTGAAGGTCAATGTCAAGGTGGTCGAAGTGACCTATGACGAGAAGGCCAAGGCGGAAAAGCGCCGCGAGCGCCTGCAGGCCTTCGAAGGCGTGTGCATCGCGCGCCAGGGCGCCGGCCTCAATGAGAGCTTCACGGTGCGCAAGATCTCTTATGGCGAGGGCGTCGAGCGCGTCTTCCCGATCTATTCGCCGCTGGTCGACAGCGTCACCGTGCTGCGCAAGGGCCGGGTGCGCCGCGCCAAGCTCTATTATCTTCGCGGCCGCCGCGGCAAGTCGGCCCGCATCGCCGAACGCCAGGACGCCGAAGGCGTGGAAGCCTAGGCATCGGAAACCCTCCCGCGCGCGGGAGCGGTGTATCGAGATAAGCAGCGTCGATGCGTCACAAGCGGTACCGCCACGAACACGCGGCCTAAGACTGCGTGAGAGATGGCTTTTCACTGTCCGCTTTACCGAATAGCCAGCCAAATGCGGCGTAACCGGCGACCGCAGCCACAAGCTGCGCCCCAATGAACGCGGGTGCGGACTGCGGCGCGATGCCCGCGAAGCTGTTGGTCACGGCGCGTGCGACGGTCACGGCTGGATTGGCGAAAGACGTTGACGCCGTGAACCAATACGCCGCTGTGATGTAGAGGCCGACGAGATACGCGGTGGCGTTGGGAGTGTACCGGATAGCGCCCGCTATGGTCGCCAACAGCCCGAAAGTGGCGACAAATTCCGCCCACCATTGCGCGGGACCGTCGCGCAGCTTCTGCGACACTTCTATCATCGGCATGGCGAACATCGCGTGCGCCGTCCATACGCCTGCAAAGGCGCCGACAATCTGCGCAGCCACATATAGTGCACCGAGATAGGGCTGAATCTCGCGGCGCAAAGCGAAGAACAACGTCACTGCCGGATTAAAATGCGCGCCGCTAATTGGGCCGAAGATGGAAATGAGAACCGCGAGCGCCGCGCCGGTCGCAATCGTGTTCGCCAGCAAAGCGATGGCCACGTTACCGCCCGCGAGGCGTTCGCCCATGATGCCGCTGCCGACGACAGCCGCCAGCAGAAACGCGGTGCCCAAGGCTTCGGCCGTGAGGCGGCGCACAATCACGACAAGCGCCGATGCATGAAGGCTGCCGATATGGGGCACAAATCTTTGAACTGACTTGTCGCGCCGATTGCCGCTGGCGCAGTGTCGCGCTCTACCTTGGCAAAGCCATGCCGCGCAAAGAAGTCCTCGGCAGATGTGGTAAGCAGCCATATGTCGCGCAAGCCCCTGCCGCGCGCCGCTGCCAGCAACTCGGCCAGTAGCGTGCTGCCCGTACCGGCGCGCTGCGCGCCCGCGACTACCAGCGAGCGCAGCAAGCCGTCGGACCCGTAGGTGGCAAACCCGCCATAGGCCGCGTCGTCGCCAAGTTGAAAATATTGCGCCGCGCCTTCTGCCAAGTCGCTGGTCGGCAAGTCGGCAGCGCGCAAGCAATCCACCATCGCCGCAAAGGACGCATCGCCCGGTGCAATTGCGCGGATGGTGTCGGCGCTCACGCTTGGGCCTTCTCGTCCGTGGTCTTGCCAATCTCGTCCAGCCGCTTCTTAAGCGACATGCGGTCCAGACTGCGCACCGGCAGATTGGCGAACAGTTCTACGCGCCGTTGCAGCAGCAGAAACGCATCGCGGAACGCGGTTGCGACATCTGCTTCGGTACCTTCCACTGCCGCAGGATCGGGCACGCCCCAATGCGCGGTCATCGGTTGACCCGGCCAGATAGGGCAAACCTCGTTTGCCGCGTTGTCGCAAACCGTGAAAACGAAATCCAACGGCGGCGCATCGGCAACCGCGAACTCATCCCAGCTTTTGGAGCGCAGCCCGTCTGCAGGGAAGCCGAGCCGTTGAAGCAACGCGATGGCCTGCGGATGCACCGCTCCCTTGGGCTGTGAGCCTGCCGAGTAGGCCGCGAACTTGCCGTCGCCGATCTTGTTCAAGATGGCTTCGCCCAAGATGGAGCGCGCCGAATTGCCAGTGCAGAGAAACAGCACATTGTAAGGCCGCGCGGGTTGTCCGGTACGCATCAGCAGCACGCCTTTTCTTCGGCCCTTGGCGCGCAGCAAGACGACGTCTGTTCAATCGCCGGCTCGTTCTCGCCGTAGCTTGTCGCCTCGCCAAACGTGAAGAAGGTTTCCCAGCGGACGCCGTTGGGGTCGTTGACCCACGCTTTGTTGGATTGCGCATAGCAACAGGTGGTCGCTTCCTGGTCCCGCGTGGTTTCGCCCGCCGCCTTCAATCGGCCGGCCATCTCGCGTAGTTCGGCATCGCTTTCCACCTGTATGCCAAGATGGTCCACGCCATCGGCGCGACCGGCGTGTGTGCTAATGGCGAAGTTCACGCGCGGATCGTCCAGCATCCACCTGGCATAATCATCCTTGGTGACGGACGGCCGCGTTGCGAACAGTGTGGAATAGAAGCCGATGGACTGTTCAAGATTGTCCACGGCGACGTGAACGTGAAGGCGCTTCATGTTTCTCTCCGGTATTGGGTGTGCAGCATCGCGATGCGATTTCGGCTAGCGGTGCGCACATTTCGGCGCGACCGCCGCAACAATCCGCGGTCAGGAAAACCAGCAGATCGCGCATCGCCTCGAAGTTGATGGCGTAGATGATGGACCGCCCCTCGCGCCGAGCGCGCACGAGGCCAGCGTTGGAGAGCAACAGAAGTTGGGCCGAAAGCGTGTTGGCAGGGACGCCCAGCTTGCGCGCGACGTCACCCGCC
Organism: Rhizomicrobium sp.; assembly: GCA_035255625.1. Classification (GTDB taxonomy): domain Bacteria; phylum Pseudomonadota; class Alphaproteobacteria; order Micropepsales; family Micropepsaceae; genus Rhizomicrobium. The sequence continues at coordinate 5,368 of DATEZM010000064.1, forward strand.
GCCATGCCGTCCGGCCCGGACTTTACCAGCAGCCGGAAGACCTCCAGCCGCGCTTCTTGGGCTATCGCAGACAGCCGCTTGATCGCCAGTTCCATTTCCATATTTCACAGATTCCAGAAATAAGGAACAAAGTCAAGCGAAGATTCGAACGCACCGCGCGATTGCACGCGTTGTCAGAAACATCAGGTTAGCGACCTGTCCCTATCCCCTCCCGTGCACGAGAGGGTTAAATGGCGTTCGCGGGGGCGCCATGGTTCGCGGACATCGCAACGACATCGACGGCCTGCGCGCCGTCGCGATCCTGCCCGTTCTCTTCTACCACGCCTCCATCTGGCCGTTCTCCGGCGGCTATGTCGGCGTCGACGTCTTCTTCGTCATCTCGGGCTACCTGATCACCGGACTGATCCTGCGCGAACAGGTCGGCACCGGGTTCTCGCTCGCGAATTTCTACGACCGGCGCATCCGTCGCATCCTGCCGGCGCTGTTCGCCGTCCTGCTCGCCGCCACGATCGCAGCCCTGTTCATTCTGTTGCCCGACGAGCTCGAGACCTACGGCAAGAGCCTGCTGGGCGCCGTCTTCTTCTACGCGAACATCCTCTTCTGGCAGCGCGACCTCGATTATTTCGCGGCCGATGCCGCGCAGAACCCGTTGCTCCATGTCTGGTCGCTGTCGGTGGAGGAGCAGTTCTATCTGCTCTGGCCGCTGCTCCTGATCGCACTGGCGCGCCGCCGCCGCGCGCTGCCCTGGGCCATCGGCGCCATCGCCGCGGCCTCGCTGGGTCTGTCATTCGCCTTCGCGCGGAGCGACCCCAGCGCGACATTCTATCTTCTGCCTATGCGCGCCTGGCAGCTTCTGTTCGGCGCCATCCTGGCCACCGGAGGTTTGCCGGCGCCGCGCAGCGCCATCACGCGCCATGCGGTGGCTGTCGGCGGGTTCGCCTGCGTCGCGACCGCGGCGCTCGTGCCATCCGGCGGCCCGCTCTATCATTCGCTGGGTGCCGTACTGGGCACCGCCGCCATCCTGTTTGCCGCCGATGGCGGGGACAATGTCATCAGCGCGCTTCTCGCCACGCGTGTGCCGGTCTTTATCGGCCGCATCTCCTATTCGCTCTATCTCTGGCACTGGCCGGCGCTGGTTTTCGTCCGGCTGTACCTGAACCGCGCGCTGAACCTTGGCGAAAGCCTCGCCGTCCTGGCGGCGGCGTTCGCGGCGGCTGCGCTGTCCTGGCGTTTCATCGAACAGCCGATCCGCGCGCGCCGCGGCGCGGCCATCAGCTTTCGTGGTGCAGCGCTCGGCGCCGCAGCGTTCGCTGCCGTCGCGGTCGTCCTCTTGGCTGCGCAAGGCTTGCCTTCGCGCGTTCCGCCCGATGTCCGCACCGTCGATGCCGAGGGCACGGCACCGCTCGAGGGCCGATGGTGCGGTCCCTCCGACAATTGTGTCTCCGGCAGTCGTGCTTTGGCCGGCGAAGCGGTTCTGTGGGGCGACTCCCACGCCCGCGCCCTTGCACCGGGCCTCGATGCCTTCGCCGCCGCGCGTCATTTGCGGTTGCGGATCTTCACCCGCAGCGCGTGTCCGCCGCTTCCCGGCCTCGACGTCGTCTCGCCGGGCGGCGCCGGCTACCCCCGCTGCGCCGCGTTCGACCGCACCGCGCTGGCCGCGATCCTGGCGTCGAAAACCGTGCGCCTGGTAATCCTCGAAGCGCGCTGGGAGATATATTTCAACGATGCCCGCATCCGGCCGAAAGCCGGCGCGGAGCCGGCCTTTTCCTCGGCGCTTGGACATCTGTTGGACACGCTGAACGCGCGCGGCATTCCGGTTCTCGTCGTCGGGAACGTGCCGCGGTTCGACGACTTTCCGGCGCATTGCTACGGCCGCGAGCGGCTGTTCGGCCGCGATCCGACCCCTTGCGAGAGCCAGTCCGTTGTCGACGGACTGCGGCCGATCCTGAAGAGCGAAAAGCTCATCTTCGCGGCCGTCTCCCCGCACGATCGCTTCGACCGTTTCTATTCGCCGTTCACCGATCTCTGCGACGGCGCGGGGTGCCATGCGTTTTCCGCCGGCCTCGTTCTCTACCTGGACGAACATCATCTCTCTGCGGCCGGCGCGCGGCTGATCGGGCAGGCGGCCGATAGAAAGTTGCAGGGCTGGCCGCCCTGAGCGGCATTCCTGCCACAACCATAATCATTCGGTTTTGCCCTCTTCCCAACGCAATCGGCCGGATTATTCTCCGCGCCCTTTTTGCCGAGCGGAGAGAGTCGTGGGCCGCCACGTCGAGACCGAGACGATCGTGAACGCCGCAGAGCCTCTGAACGAGGCGCTGTCGCTCCAGCGCGTGCCGGGCACGCCCTTCGCGTTCATCTGGATGCTGATCCGCACGCATTTTCCCGGCCGCGTCGCGGCGATGGCGGCCTGCGCGCTGGTGGCGACGTCGATCGATGCGTTCGGTCCGGTTGCGTTCTCGCACCTCGTCAACGCGATCACCGCGGCGGTGAAGATGCATGGCGGTTTCGCCGTCGTGCTGCCGTGGATCTTCTGGCTGGCGGCGATCTGGTTCGGCGGCGCGATGATGTATCGCGTCTACGATCTCGTCGACCTCAACACCGGTCCGCGCATGCGCGGGTTGGCGCAGAAATATCTCTTCGTCTATCTGCTCGGCCACTCGCCGCGTTATTTCCAGGACAATTTCGCCGGCAAGCTCGGCCAGAAGGTCAAGCAGGCCGGCCAGGCGGCCATCGGCATTCTCGGCATCGTCTGCATGGACGTGGTGCGCGTCGCCGGCATGGTGGTGCTCGGCGGCGTGCTGATGGCGTTGCAGGCGCCGATCTATGCCGTCATCCTTGTGGCCTGGACAGTGCTCTATCTGAGCGTCGTGTTCGTCCTCGCCCGGCGCTGCGTGGTCTTGTCCAAGGCGCTGTCGGACGAGGTCTCGACCTCGACGGGCCGCCTGATCGACGCTGTCACCAACGCCGATCTCGTGCGCGCCTTCGCCAAGGCCGCCTACGAGCGCAAATTCATCTCCTACTTCCTCACCGACGAGATGAACGCGTCGCGCCGGCTGCGCTGGTTCCTGCTGCGCATGCGCTTCTTCATGCAGTCGGCGACGCTTCTGCTGCTGATCGCGCTCATTTGGGTGACGGCGCGCGACATCCTGGCCGGCACGATCTCGCTCGGCGCCTTCACCATGATCTACCTGCTCGCCAACCAGGTCGGCCGCGGCGTGCAGGATCTCTCGGGGCGCATGCTCGACTATTTCGAGCAGCTCGGGACACTCGCCGAGGCGCTCGATCTCGTCAGTGCGCCGCACGAGATCGTCGATTCGCCCGATGCGCGGCCGCTCACCGTCGCCCGCGGCCATATCCGCTTCGACCATGTCTCGTTTCGCCATCCCAACGGCTATCAGGTGTTCGAGGATCTCAATCTCGACATCAAGCCCGGCGAGCGCGTCGGCCTCGTCGGGCCATCGGGTGCCGGCAAGTCGACGCTGGTGCGCCTGCTGCGCCGACAGTTCGAGCCGCAATCGGGCCGCATCCTGATCGATGGCCAGGACATCGCGCATGTCACCTGGGATTCGCTCAACGAGGCGATCGCCGAGGTGCCGCAGATGCCCGGCGTGTTCCATCGCAACGTCCGCGACAACATCCGCTATGCCAAGCCGTTGGCGCCGGAGGACGCGGTGGTCGATGCGGCGCGTCTGGCTTTCGCGCACAATTTCATCGCCGAGCGCGACGAAGGCTACGACATGATCGTGGGCGAGCAGGGCGTCAAGCTTAGCGGCGGCGAGCGCCAGCGCGTCGCCATCGCCCGCGCGCTGATCAAGGACGCGCGCATCCTGGTGCTCGACGAGGCGACGTCGTCGCTCGATTCCGAGAGCGAGCATCTGATCCAGACCGCGCTGTGGACACTGGTCCAGGGTCGCACCGTGATCGCCATCGCGCACCGGCTCTCCACCATCGCCGGCATGGACCGCGTGGTCTATCTCGACAACGGCAAGGTGCTCGAGGACGGGCCGCACCGTGTCCTGCTCGCCAACAAAGGCCCCTATTCCAGACTCTGGAACCGCCAGATGGGCGGGTTTATAGATGCGGCATGAAGTCCGTTGTGATGGCTCTCGCGATCATGCTCGTCGGCGTAACGGCAAACGACGCCCGCGCCGAATTGTCAATTGACGACGCTGGCCATCTGGCTGACGCAGCCTTCAGAGCAGTTTGCCCAAAAATTTCCGGGCACAGCGAGATGAATACATCGACGGCGCAATGGCATGGTGACCGCCGCTTTGTCTGGTTCCACACGAATTTCTTTGTCAGTGACGATCTCGACGGCATGGCGATGTTCGCGGTCGACCGGCGGACTGGTGCGGTTTGGGCGGTGGACGATACGCGCTGCAATTCCATCGACAGCTCGGACATTGGCGCTTTGCGCATCTCGCTCCACTTGAAGCATCGTACTTCGCGGCCGCCAGCGGCGCGGTACTGCCACTTCTGAGGCCGCTAACCCGCCACGCTCACCCGTGCGATTTCGAGCATGCCGTGCACCTCTTTGGTCTGCGGATCGGTGCCCGCCGTCGCGATGACGAGGGTGCGGCCGTCGGCGCCGCCAAGCGTGCAGCAGAATGCGTTCATCGCGGTCTCGACCCGCTCCAACACCGTACCGCCCTTGGCTACCCGGACACACTCAGGCGCTTGCGCGTTGGCGTACCAGATGGCGCCTTCGCTGTCGGCGCAAATGCCATCGGGCGCGAAGGCAGGCGTCATCCCGGCCAGCGACGCCCACACCCGCCGGTTAGAAAATGTGCCGTCAGCGGCGAGGTCGAACGCGGTCAGGCCGGGCAGAAAGGTCTCTGCCGCGATCAGCGTCTTGCCGCCGTCGATGATCACCATGCCGTTCGGAAAGCGCTGCTCGGCCGAGGCGATGGAGGCCTTGCCATCCGGCGTCACCTTCATGATCGGCGCCCGCGGTGGT
>DATEZM010000065.1:0-5393 GCA_035255625.1 Rhizomicrobium sp.
CGCGATCCGCATGCAGCAGGCCGGCATCGGCTACACGGTGATCGAGAAGAACGCCGATGTCGGCGGCACCTGGATGGTCAATTCCTATCCCGGCTGCCGCGTCGACAATCCGAACCATCTCTATTCCTATTCCTTCGAGCCCAATCACGACTGGCCGTATCACTTCTCGACCCAGCCGCTGCTGTGGAAATATTTCCAGGGCGTTGCGGACAAATACGGCCTGCGCCCGCATATCCGCTTCAGGACCGAAGTGATCGACTCGACCTATGACGAGGCGCACGCGGTGTGGAAGACGCGCGTGCGCGTGGCCGACGGCCGGGAAGAGACGCTGGTCTCCAATGCCGTGATCACGGCGGTCGGCCAACTGTCGCGGCCGCGGCTTCCAGACATCAAGGGTGTCCAGAGCTTCAAGGGCAAGTCCTTCCATTCCGCCACCTGGGATCATTCGGTCGATCTCAAGGGCAAGCGCGTGGCGGTGATCGGCACCGGCGCCTCGGCCTTCCAGTTCGTGCCCGAGATCGCGCCAGACGTGGCGCATCTCACCGTCTTCCAGCGCACCGCACCGTGGCTGGGGCCGACGCCCAATTATCACGACAAGGTCGGCGAGGGAAAAAAGTGGCTGCTGAAGCACGTTCCCTTCTACGCCAAATGGTACCGCTTCTGGCTGTGGTGGATGCTGACCGACGGCATCTATGATTTCGTCAAAGCGGATCCGGACTGGACGACGCGCAAGGATTCGGTCGGCGCGCAGAACGACATGCTGCGCGAGATGCTGACGCAATACACGCGCAGCCAGCTCGAAGGGCTGCCTGCGCTGCAGGACGCGGCGACGCCGAACTATCCGCCGGGCGGCAAGCGCAGCGTGCGCGACAATGGCGTGTGGCTGGGCGCGCTCAAGCGGGCGAATGTCGAGACCGTCACCGCGCCGATCGCGGAGATCACGCCGACCGGACTCAAGACGAAGGACGGGCGCGAATTCGCCGTCGACGTCATCATCTATGGCACCGGCTTCACGGCCTCCGAATTCCTCGAACCGATGCGGTTCAAAGGCAAGGGCGGCATCGATCTGCACCAGCAATGGAACGGCGACGCGCGCGCCTATCTCGGTGTCACCGTGCCGAACTTCCCGAACCTCTTCATCATGTACGGCCCCAACACCAATATCGTGGTCAACGGCTCGATCATCTTCTTCTCCGAATGCGAGGTGCGTTATATCCAGGGCCTGCTCGAACTGCTGCTCAAGTCCAATGCCAGCGCCATCGAGGTGAAGAAGGACGTTCACGACACCTTCAACGTGAAGGTCGACACGATGAACAAGCAGATGGCGTGGGGCGTGCCGCAGGTCACCAGCTGGTACAAGAACAAGAACGGCCGCGTATCGCAGAACTGGCCGTGGCCGCTGGTGGACTACTGGAACGCGACGCGCGCGCCCGACCCCAACGACTACGATCTCTCCGGCGCGCCGGACAAGCGCGCGGCGGCGGAGTAGCCAGACCGATGCATTTCATCGAGGCGCTGCACAAGCGCAAATCCGTCCGCGCGTTCCGGCCCGAGCCGGTGCCGCGTGCGCTCGTCGAAGAATTGCTCGTGCTCGCGAGCCGCGCGCCATCCGGCACCAACATCCAGCCCTGGAAGGTGCATGTGGTAGCCGGCGAGGTACGCAAGCGTCTCGAAGCCGAGGTGCTGGCGCATCGCGAGACGATGCCGCCCGATGACCGCGCCGAATTCCCGCGCACCGGCAAGCGCAAGGAGCCGTACATCGGGCGGATGCGAAAGCTCGGCAAGGACATGTACTCGCTGATCGGAATCCCCAAAGGCGACCAGGCGGCCAACTGGGCGCAATGGGGCCGCAACTACAAATTCTTCGATGCGCCGGTCGGGCTGATCTTCACTATCGACAAGGAGCTCGACGCGATGAGCTTCGTCGATCTGGGCATGTTCATGCAGACACTCATGCTGGCGGCCAAGGTACGCGGGCTCGACACCTGCGCGCAGGGCGCCTGGAACAATTACTGGAGCGTAACGCGCCGCGTGCTGAACGTGCCGGACGACGAGTACATCGTGGTTGGCATCTCCCTGGGCTATGCCGACGAGACCGCGCCGGTGAACACGCTCATCAGCGAACGCGAGCCCGTCGAGAGCTTCGCGACGTTTCACGGATTCTAGCCTGGCGGGAACAAAAGTGTTGCGGACGCCGTTCTAACAGAGAGTTCCATCGGGTCCGCCGCATGTCCGCCTTTACGCTCTACGTTGTCGGCTTCGTGGTTCTGGTGCTGGGCCTGATCTACGGCGCCTATCTGGTTCATGTGCCGCACACCTGGATCATCGTCGGAGCCCTTGTGGTGGTGGGCCTCGGCATCATGTCGGCGGTCTCGCACACCAAGCGCCGCGATCCGCCCAACATTGCGCCCGAGGCTTGATCGCCGCCGTTCGCTTCACGAATTCGACCAGACACTCAATTCGAAAAAGGCGCCGCCTGTATGATCTGGTAACTCGTACTCGTCCCTTCGATGGGCTGTCCGTCGACGGTCGCCGGTTTGAAAAGCCAGTTCATCGCGCATGTATTGAGTGCACTCGCAATTTCTTGCCTCCCGCTGTCGTCCTGAACGATCGCCGACTTGGCTGTTCCGTCCGGATTCACGACGACCGTGAATGCCGCGTGCACGACGTGCACTTGCCGCAATATGTCCTGCGGCACGTAGCCCATGCAGTTCATGTTATGCGGGCCGCGAACGTATCCGATGATCTTGGGTGGGACCGTAACCGGCACCGGAGGTGTTTGTTGCGCATTCGCGCCGATGGGAAGGAGCGCGAGCAACGCAGCCAACGGAATTTGCGTCTTCATGATTTCATCCTCCGGCGCATAATTGTCCTCTTGAAGTGCTCGACATCACCCGAGCCGCCTATCGCCAAACGGACTAGAACACCACCTTCGCCAAAAGCGAAAATGTGCCGGTACGGATGCAATTATCGGGATATGGGTGATTTGGTGCGTAGACCGACTCGGTTCAAGGGGGCGGTACTGGCCGAATTAGGCCACCCGAATTTGAAACTAAGCCACTCATTGGTTGCCACCGTCGATCACGCGGAATGCACCGATCTTACGCCCGACCGGCTCCGCAGTCACCACGCCCTCTAGCGCTGCGGCGACCAGTTCGCTGATCGTCCACACATGATCGGTCACGCCAAGCTGCATCGCCGGGGTAATGCGCAGGGCCTCATGCACGCGGCAGAAATTGTAGTGCATGACGTACAAGGCGACCGCTGCGCAGTGGTTGAGATAGCTTTTGCTGAAAGCGTTTGTGAGGCGGGTAAACCGGCGCTGCGACATCCGCAGCGTCAGGTTCTGCCGCTCGACAAAGCTGGTGCTGATTTGCTCAGGCGTCCCATGGACCGCGTTGCGTGTGACCTTGGTGACATAGCCGGGCGAGTAGCGATGCGACGCCTGCTTCACGTTGACAGTCGAATAATGCTTTTCCACGACGCCATGGGCGCAGTTCTCGCCAAAGGCGTGCGCGATGGCCCATGGATAGGGGTTGAAGCCGTCAGTGGAGATTTCGGGTGATCCGACAACGCGGGCGCGCAGATCGTCCATGAACGCCTGTGTGTTGATCGCCGTGCGCTTGCCGGTCTTGTAGGTCAGGATCGCCTTCGCGGTGTCGGCCAGCGCAATGAACGTGTACTGGTCGCCAACCATGTCGCTATCGTCCGGCGTTACCAGCCGCTGCTTTTTGCCGACGAATGACCAGATTTCGTCCAGTTCGATCCGGTTGACGTGAACGTCCCGCATCAAGGCGCTGTGGAGCTTCAAGCACCCTTCGCCCACCCGAACACCCAAGGACAGGATCGTCCCGCGATTGACGCCCGTAAGGCGCTCTGTAGCCCGAATGCTGACACCTTCGGTCAGAGCGGAAATCACGGCTACTTGCTTCTCTCGTGGTAGAACGTTCATTGTCATCACATCCGTTACTTCTGTAACGAATATGGCGACGAACAGTAGCCTTGTCAATGGCGAATGTAACGTATATGGTGATATTTGCAGGATCGAAAATGACAAGGAAACCCAATGGCTTCCAAAGCCCCAACCGTCGATTGGACCGAAAAGACCAAGAATCTGCTCAAGAGCGAGATGAAGCGCCACGGCGTTACCTATGACGGGTTGGTTGAAAAGCTCGCCGGGATCGGCGTGAAGGACACTGCCGTCAATATCCGCAACAAGGTGGCCCGTGGCGGGTTTACAGCGGTGTTTTTGGTTCAGTGCCTAGAGGCGATGGGGGTACGGGAATTGCGCCTGTAGGCAACGGCGGCAGCAGCACCGTGTCTCCGCTCGTGGCGCGAATGGTAGCCTCTTTCTGCTCATCGCTATCAAATGTGCGGTACGTCGCGGTAGAGGGCAGAGAGATTTCTGCAAAGAGTGGCGACGTGTTCAACAGCCAAAACCTAAAGGGTCGGTCTGTACCAGGATCAATACGCGGTGGCCCGGTTAACCAATTCCTGCGGGCCACAGTATCGCCAATTTTGAGCCCAGACGCATTCCGGATTGCGCTACGCAGGCGAACTCCGATTGAGAGTATCGGCCCTATCATTGGCTTCGCGGTGTAGTTGATGACAGTGCAGCGCACCGTGGCGACATGGGGCCACTCTTCTGCACGTCCGGTTTGACCAAACCAAGTGACCATCCCAAGTGAGTCAATGCCCGTTATCTGGAAAACACTGACGCCATCCACAGGCATCGCATCCGGCGCAGGGGCTGAATCACATTGGACTATTAGTTCTGGCGCTACTGGCGCTGGCGGAAGCGGAGGCGGCATGTGAATTACATATGACCAAACGGCACAAGCACCTAGAACGAGCACGACCACGCTTAGGGCTGCCGCGCTCGCTTTTTGTTGTCGCCAAGCGCCAGATACAAAGGCTCTTACAACCCATAACAGGCACAGCACAGCACCGAGGAGACTGACCCAACCCCACCACGGCATGAGCGGTTCGCTCATGCCAATAAGAATGCGAAGTGGCGGGAATCCAAACTGATTACAGAGAACGTCGTAAGAGCCAAGAAGGGCGATGAACGCGGCGATGGCGGCGCCCAACTTTCCCCACGACGTGTGAAGCAGTGTTTTGATTTTGCCTGTAGCCCCCGCCATCCCCGATTCCTACCGCAACCGGCGGTAAGAGCCGAATCCCGGGCTCTGTGGCAAAACCGGCCACTGCGGTTTTGAATTGAGCCACTCGGGGGCAAAACCGGCCAGTACCAAGGGGGCGATGAGAATTTTTCTCGACGCCTGAAAGACAGCACTTATCCAACACGAGTCTCACGCGGGGGCGCAGAGGACGCGGAGATTTTGAGAATGCTGCGTGGATAAGTTTTCTCGCTGCAGCGCCGCGAACGATAT
>DATEZM010000066.1:0-4064 GCA_035255625.1 Rhizomicrobium sp.
GTCGAGAAGGCGGGCGTCGAGCTCGGCAAGCGCGGCGAGGTCCTGGTCGACCGCTTCTCGAAGACCAGCGCCGACAACATCTACGCCATCGGCGACGTCACCGACCGCGTGCAATTGACGCCGGTCGCGATCCACGAAGCGATGTGCTTCGTGAAGACCGTGTTCGAGAATACGCCGACGCCAGCCGATCACGAGGGCATCCCGACCGCCGTTTTCACCACGCCCGAGATCGGCGTCGTTGGCATGACCGAGATGAAGGCACTCGGCATGGGGCATAGCATCGATGTCTACAAATCGGTGTTCAGGCCCCTGAAGCACACGCTCAGTGGCCGCGAGGCGCGCACCACCTTCAAGCTGATCGTCGACAGCAAGACCGACAAGGTTCTCGGCTGCCACATCCACGGCGACCACGCCGCCGAGATCATCCAGATCGTCGGCATCTGCCTGAAAATGGGCGCGACCAAAGCCCAGTTCGACTCGACGATAGCGCTGCATCCGAGTGCGGCGGAAGAACTGGTGACGATGCGGACGAAGAGTTACAGCAAGACGCCCAGCTGACCCGGGTCCGCACCATCACTGGTCCCCATACCGCGGCAATGATCGCGGTGACGCCGGCCAGCACGACGGCTGTCGTCGCCGGGTCGTAGTAGGAGCCAAAATTGGGAAAGAGGAACACGGCGACATTGCTCATGGCATGAAACACGATTGCGGCGAATACGCTGCGTCCGCCATAGGCATAAAGCCATACCGTCACCACGCGCAGGAATACGGTCACGATGCACTGCCATGCGACCCACTCCCAATTGTGCCCGGTCTGAAAGAACGGCACGACGTGCCACGCGGCCCACACAGCACCTAGGATCAACGCGCTTTCCAGCACGCTAAACCGCGTCTCCAGAGCGCTATAGGCGAAGCCCTGCCAGCCGAGCTCTTCGCCCGCCGCGCCGATGAAGAACATGCCGAACATCAGCGGCGCCACGGAATAGGCGACGTGGGCACCAGGCATGACGAAACCGCTCGCCCGCATCACGGCGTAGCTTCCGAGCAGCACCAACGGCATGGTGATGAATGCCGCGATCAGCCAGCCCACCGAACGGACCCGGCCCCCATCGAAGATGCGCGCCAGCAAGCCGCTCACCGCGGGCCAGCCACCGCGCCGGTAGAGTAGCACGCAGGCCGCGAAAGCCGGCGCGAAGGTCATCAGTGCGCTGAAGGGCAGGGCGATCGGCATGCTCGGCGGCAAAAGGCGGTGTATGGCGAATCCGGCGATCCAGAACGGCACCGACGCGGCAAACAGAATCGCGACATAGGCGCGGAAGGAGGAAGCGGCGGGCATGAACGGACCTGGAAGGATTGCCCGGCCAGCCTAACGGCCGATGGAAAGGCTGCATTGATCTTCGTCAGTCTTGCGCGACCCTCAGATCTGCACCTTCCGCCCTTCCCAGAACGGTTTGCGCACTTCGCCGCGTTTGATTTTGCCCGCCGCGCTGCGGGGCAGTTCGGGGACGAAATCGATCGAGCGCGGCACCTTGAATCCTGCCAGCTTCTCGCGCACGAACTCGATGATCTCCTTCTTGAGCGCATCGCTCGGCGCGAACCCGGCACGCAGCATGATCACGCTCTTGACCTCTTCGCCCCACTCCTTGTTCGGCACGCCGATGGTGCAGACGTCCTCGACCGCCGGATGCTTGATGATCTCGTTGTCGACTTCCTGCGGATAGACGTTCACGCCGCCCGAGATGATGATCTCCGCCGAGCGCCCGGTGAGGAACAGATAGTCGTCCTCGTCGAAATAGCCGATATCGCCCAGGGTGAAGAACTCGCCGCGATGAGCGCCCGCCGTCTTCTTCTCGTCCTTGTAGTACTGGAACGGATTGAGTTTCTGCGCCTCGTGATAGATCAGGCCGGCCTGGCCCTGCGGCAGCTCGTTGCCTTCCTCGTCCATGATTTTTACGCGCAGCAGCGTCGGCCGTTTCCCGACGCTGCCCGGCTTCTTCAGCCAGTCCTCGGCGCGGATGGTGAAGCCGGCGCCGCCTTCCGAGCCGGCGTAATACTCGAACAGGATCGGCCCCAGCCACTCGATCATCGCGTGCTTGACCTCGGGCGGGCAGGGGGCCGCGCCATGCACGACGAATTTGAGGCTCGAAAGATCGTAGCGCGCCTTCACCGCGGGTGCCGCCGCCAGCAGTCGCTGCATCATGATCGGAACGAGATGGGCGTGCGTCACCCGCCGCGTCTCGATGGTGCGGAACACTTCCTCGGTGTCCCAGCGCTCGCCCATGAAGGCGATCGGCACGCCCGACGCCTGTGGGATCGCAATGTCGAAGGCGAGCGGGGCGGCGTGATAGCCCGGACCGGAGCACATCTGCACGTCGCGGTCGGGATCGTATTGGGCGTTGGAGCCTTCGTATTGCGGTGGCGTGGCGACGCCATGCGGCCGGTGCACACCCTTGGGGCGCCCGGTGGTGCCCGAGGTATAGAGCATCTGGCTGCCCATCATCGGATCGTCGAGATCGGTGCCGTCGACGCCGTCGAGCGCGCTATCGTAATTCTCGAAGCCGTCCGCCTGTCCGCCAACGGAGAGTTTGATCCCGATGCGCGGCGCCTGCGTCACCGCTTCGCGGATGGTGTCGAATTTCGTCTCGGCGATCAGCGCGCGCGCCTCGCAGTCGTTCAGGATGTAGGCGATCTCGTCGGCCTTGAGGTGCCAGTTCACCGGCGTCACGCGCAACCCGCTGCGCCGTGTCGCGTTCAGCGTCTCTACGAACTCCGCCCGGTTGGAGCAGAACAGCGCCACGGCATCGCCAGGCTTGAGGCCCTCTTCGCGCAGCACCCGCGCCAGCCGGTTCGATTGCGCGTTGACCTTGGCGTAGCTGTGCTCACCGAAGCGGTCCCAGATCGCGGTCTGGTTCGGCTTCACCTGTGCCCAGAACGCGCTCACCATGCCGGCGCCGGCATAGCCCGCAAGCCGTTCGAGGAAGGCCGGATCGCTGGTGTTCATGTCGTCTCCCTGGCGCCTTGTGCCGGACGCTTGATGGCAGCGATGCTAGGCAAACGCGGCGGCGAATTCTATCCACTGCGCCGCAAGCCCAGATTGTCGCGGCGTGTCAGGGGCATTGCTGCCACAAGCAATTCCGGTCAGGAACCGGCCACCGGCTTGCGCTACCGTCCAGCCCGTAACGCACGGACCGCCCGCATGACGCTGCCGCCGCCGATCGCCACCTTCTACACGCGTCCCGGCCCGATGACCGATCCGGGCGCGCTCGAGGCGCTGCTGAAGGATGCGCCGTCCGACATTCCCGGCATCGTCGCCTACACCCAGAACCTGCTGCTGCACCAGCATTGGGCGCCGGCCTATCGCATGCGGCTGACCGCGGCGCGGCTGGAAGAACCTCACACCCGGTCCGTGCACGACATGCTGGTGCTCCTGCAGCGTCACGACCCGCGCCCGCTCGCCTTCGCGCGCACGCTCTATCAGCGCGCCGTGGGCAATTGCCGGCATTTCTCGACCTTCGGTACGGCGCTGTTCCGCCGCGCCTGCATTCCCGCCCGTGCCCGTTGCGGCTTCGGCGCCTATTTCCAGCAGGGCTTCCATGCCGATCACTGGGTGATCGAATATTGGAACGGCGCGGCGTGGCAACTCCTCGATGCGCAGATCGATGCCGCCCAGCGCGCCATGCTGCGTCTCGATTTCGATCCGCTCGATGTGCCGCGTGACCAATTCGTGATCGCGTTCGACGCCTGGCAGAAATGCCGTGCCGGTACCGCCGATCCCGCGACCTTCGGCATCTTCCAGGAAAAGGGAATGTGGTTCATCGCCGGCAATGTCGTGCGCGATTTCGCGGCGCTCAACAATATGGAGATGCTGCCCTGGGATGTCTGGGGTGCGATGGTGAAGCCCGATGAAGAATTCACGCCACAGAAGCTTGCTCTATTCGACAGGCTCGCCACGTTGTGTGCCGATCCCGATGCGCATTTCGATAAACTGCGTAAGCTCTATGCCTCCGACGCCGCGCTCCGAGTCCCGGCGCAGGTCTTCAACGCGCTGCGCCAGCGGATGGAAG
>DATEZM010000067.1:0-5601 GCA_035255625.1 Rhizomicrobium sp.
CGAATTCGAGGAACGCCTGAAGGCGGTTCTGAACGAAGTCACCGGCGCAGCCGGGCGGATCATTCTGTTCATCGATGAGCTGCATGTGCTGGTCGGGGCGGGCAAGGCGGAAGGCGCGATGGATGCCTCCAACCTGCTCAAACCCGCGCTGGCGCGGGGCGAGCTGCATTGCGTCGGCGCCACGACGCTCAACGAATACCGCAAATATGTCGAGAAGGACGCTGCGCTCGCCCGGCGCTTCCAGCCCGTCTTCGTCAACGAGCCTACAGTGGAAGACACCATCTCCATCCTGCGCGGCCTCAAGGAGAAATACGAGGTCCATCACGGCGTGCGCATCACCGACTCGGCGATCGTCGCCGCGGCGCAGCTCTCCAACCGCTATATCACCGACCGCTTCCTGCCCGACAAGGCCATCGACCTGATGGACGAGGCTGCCTCGCGCCTGCGCATGCAGGTCGACTCCAAGCCGGAGGCGCTCGACGAACTCGACCGCCGCATCATGCAATTGAAGATCGAGCAGGCGGCGCTGCGCAAGGAAACCGATGCCGCATCGAAGGATCGACTGAAGACGCTCGTACATGACTTGGCCGAGCTCGAGGAGAAGGCCGCGGGGCTCAGCGCCAAATGGCAGGAAGAGAAGAAGTCGGTTCAGAACGTCCAGTCGATCAAGGAACAGCTCGATCGCGCCCGCGCCGATGTCGAAATCGCGCAGCGCAAGGGCGATTTCGCCAAGGCCGGCGAACTCTCCTATGGCGTGATCCCGGGTCTCGAGAAACAGCTAAAGGCGATCGAGGACAAGGAATCGTCCAACCTGGCCAACGAGGCTGTGACGCCGGAGCAGATCGCTGCCGTCGTGTCACGCTGGACCGGCATTCCGGTCGACAAGATGCTGGAAGGCGAGAAGGAAAAGCTGCTTCACATGGAGACATCACTCGAATCTCGCGTCGTTGGCCAGCACGAGGCCGTGCGTGCCATTTCCAACGCAGTGCGCCGCGCCCGCGCCGGCCTTCAGGATCCCAACCGCCCGATCGGTTCGTTCCTGTTCCTTGGCCCCACCGGCGTCGGCAAAACCGAACTCACCAAGGCGCTCGCCGCGTTTCTGTTCGACGATGACACCGCCATGGTGCGTATCGACATGAGCGAGTTCATGGAGAAGCATTCCGTCGCCCGCCTGATCGGCGCGCCGCCGGGCTACGTCGGCTATGAGGAAGGCGGCACGCTCACCGAAGCGGTGCGTCGACGTCCCTACCAGGTGATCCTGTTCGACGAGGTCGAGAAGGCGCACAGTGATGTGTTCAACGTGCTGCTGCAGGTACTCGACGACGGCCGGCTGACGGACGGGCAGGGGCGCACGGTGGACTTCAAGAACACGGTGATCATCCTGACCTCCAATCTCGGCACAGAGTTGCTCTCAACCGGCGAGGAAACACGCGAGGCGCGTGCCGCCGTGCTGCAGGCGGTCAAGGCGCATTTCCGCCCCGAGTTCCTCAACCGGCTCGACGAGATCATTCTGTTTCACCGCCTCAGCCGCGCGAACATGGACAAGATCGTGGAGATCCAGATCGGCCGCCTCGAAAAGCTGCTCGCCGAGCGCAAGATCGAGATCACGCTCGACAAGCGCGCCACCGAATGGCTCGCTAGTGCCGGCTACGATCCGGTCTATGGCGCGCGGCCGCTCAAGCGCGTGATCCAGCGCCGCTTGCAGGACCCCCTCGCCCAGATGCTGCTCGAGGGCAAGATCCTCGACGGCTCGAAGGTGAAGGTCTCGACGGGGAAAAACGGTCTGACGATCAACGGCATCGAATTCGCCGCCAGCGAGGACGATGTCGACATCGATCACACGCCGCAGGTGAGCCGCGCCGTGCATTAAGGGGCGCTATTTCGGATAGTCCCGCCATAGCCATTCCAGCGCGCCGGGCAGCGTCTGCTCCAGCACGCGCGGATCGACGTGGCGGGCGCCTTTGCTGAAGGTGAAGCGATAATCGTAGCCCTTGGCTGCCAGCGCCGCCGCCATGCGCCGGTTGGCGAGCGGCCAGTTGTGCCAGCTCTCTTCGGGATCGTCGTGGTGCAGGTCGAACTCGCCCACTTCCATCCAGACTCGGATCGGTTTTGGCGGCGCAGCCGGAATGAGCGTCGCGTGATACTCCCATGCCCCGCGCGGCGTATCCGGGTTTGGCGGCGACTGCTGGTTCACGAAGGTGCCGGAATAGGAAAGTACCTTGCCGTAGCGCGCCGGGTGAAACCACGACATGGAGAAGGCGCACGCCGCACCCGAACTCGCGCCCATCGCGGCGCGGCTGTTCGGATCGCGGGCCAGCTTCACACCGCATTCCTGTTCGACTCGCGGCAGAACTTCGCTCTCGACGAAATCGCAATAGAGCCCCGAGACGGTGTCGTACTCGAGGCCGCGCTGGCTGCCTTGCGCGTCGCTGCCGCCATTGTCGACGAAGATGACGACCATCGCTGGAATGCGTCCCGCTGCGATCAGGTTGTCGAGCAGCGGTGGCATGACGCGCCCATATCCGTAACCATCTTGCACGACCATAAACGGCGACGGAACGCTGGACGTATGTTGCGTCGGCACATAGGTCCAGACGGTGCGCGTGTAAGGGCAGGGCTCGGACTGCTCGTGCTCGGGGGCGGCGATGCGATTGCCATGCGGGTCGCGCCGCTTGGTGATTGCATTCTCGAGACGCCGAATGCCCGGATAAATTTTGCTCGCCGACGACGGCATCGTGAAGGCATGAACCGCGCCAACTGGCACGGCGGGGCGGACATCCCATTCGGGTGCGCGCGAATAATCCGGTCCGATTTCGACGTCGCGCGCTTCGGCGCTCACTACCGCGCCTTGGCCTGGCGCAGATCGGTCGGGTTATCGGCGACCTTGGCTTCGAGCGGTGTGGACGCCATGACTGCGTCGGTGTGCAGTCGACCGACGAGGAAGTTGCGCAGGTCGTGGCCCGACAGAATGCGCCCCTTGGCGACCTTCACCGTCAACGGGTTCACTTGCGTCTTGTTGATACGTATCTCGTAGTGCAAATGCGGCCCGGTGGATTCGCCCGTGCTGCCGCTGAAAGCCACGATTTGGCCCTGATGCACGCGTGTGCCCGGGTGAATGCCCGGCGCGTAGCGTGACAGATGGCCATAAGCGGTCTCATAGCCGTTGCCGTGATTGATCAGCACGAAATTGCCGTAGCCGCCCTTCCAATGCGCCTCTTCGATCGTCCCGGCACCCGCCGCCATCACAGGCGTCCCCAGCGGCACGCCGAAGTCGATACCCTTGTGCATGCGGGTGTAGCCGAGAATCGGATGAAAGCGCATGCCGAAGCCCGACGTGATGCGCGCGCCGTCCACCGGCGTCTTCATGAGCATACCCTTGAGGCTTTCGCCATGGGCGTCGAAATATTCCGCCGGCTGCGTGGGATCGGGCTGGTAGCGGTAGACCGCGTATTGATGGCCGCCGGTGCGCATCATCGCATAGTCGATATTGCCTTCGCGAGCCGGCTGCCCGTCCGGCGTGTAGTAGTAGTTGTAATAGACCTCGAACGTGTCGCCTGGGCGCAGGTCGCGCTGAAAGTCGACCTTGTACGAGAACAACTTGATCATCTCCACCGTAACATCGGTCGGGATGCCGGCCTGGGTGGCGGCGAGATAGAGAGATGAGTCGATCGTCGCGCCGGCGCGATGGGTATGCTCGGCGAGCTGCTTGACGGTATCGCTGCCGGCGAAGCTTCCGTCGGCCTGGCGCGTCACGGCGATATCGTGCTCGACCGAGGGCGAGAACGAGACTGACAGAAGCCGGCCGAGCGGCGGCGTTGCGGAGGTATTGCCGTCGGAGCTGTCGACGTCGCTCTTGTCGACGAACACCGGTTTGCCGTTGACGCTGACCAGCGCGCGTTCCGGCTTGGCGGCAGGCTTGCTGGGTGCAGGCGCCGGAGGCGCCACGTCGAAGGTCAATGTGAAGGATTGTCCGGCGCGCGCATCGCGCACATCGTAGATCTTAGAGAACGCTACGACGGCGGCGTTGGCATCGTCCTTTGTCGCACCGGCGTTCTCGAATGCGCCAACCAGCGTGTCGCCGGAATCGAGCGTCAGTGTGCGCGTCTGCGGACCCTGATTGCCCGCATCTTCCGCGTCCTGATCCTGCAACGCGTCGTCGAGGCGCGCCGGCGGCGCGACCGTCTGACGCGTCGATCCGAGATTGTTCCCCATCTGCGTCAGTTCGGAGAAAAGCCGATAGGGCAGGAACGTCGTGGAAGCGACCTGCGTTTTCACATGCAGCGGCGGCATCGTGCTCGCCGCGAGCCATGCCATGGAACCGGCGACGAGGCCGGTGATCGTGGTGGAGACGAGAGCCCACCGGCCATCGGCGGTCGCGAGTGCGGACGTGGCTGTGTTCAGCGAACGGCGCAGCATGCGCAGCGAGAAGGTTCGGTCCACGTCGGCTCCTGTCTTTCAGAGCCGACGCACAATGCGCGTCCGCCCCAGCCCAGCGTTATGCCCCCAGCCACAAAAGGTGTCCTCGCGGCCCCTTTGGCGCAGGTCGCGGGGGCCGGCGTGCAAGACGCATATAGCCCATGCGATTATAGGGGCGTCAACCCTTGCGAGGCGGTTAACGACTCGTTGCGGAAACTGCGATTCGAGTCGCGGAACAATTGTTCCGCCGACTCATCGCCAGAATTGCAGCGCGATTTTTCCGGCGACAATGAACAGCAATGCGACCGTAAAGCGTGTGCGCCCCGATAGCGGCACTCCGACGTAGTGGAGAAACAATTTCGCGGTCAATGGACACGCCGCGATGCCCGAGAAGAGCGCGAACCATCCATTCGTCGGAGGCCAGGGTCCGCGCGTCACTAGCAGAACGAGACCGCCGCCGCCGGCGAGCAGCGTCCATGTCCAGGCCAGCGCCTCTGCTGCGATGGAAAGGGCCCGACCGCGGAGATCGGGTCCCGGGGAATTCGGTGCTGTCACAGCCTTACGAGCAGCGCTTCCGCGATCTTGCCATGCACCCAGCCGATCGCGCGCGCGACGTGCAGCACCAAGAAGAACATCAGCACGCCGATAAGGGCGAGCACCGCAAGGCCGGGTGCGGTGTGCAGCAGATGCTGGAGATAGGGCGCGTCGCTGATCTGGATATGCGATTCACCCGTCACCAGGCTGTAGATCGAGCCGGCCGTGACACCCAGCGACATGCTCAAACCAACCACGGCTATGACGAAGTAGGCGATGCCGAGCGGCAGCATCAGCAGCATGTAGAACAGCGACGACCAGGTGCGGATGTCGGTGAACACATCGCGGATTTTCGCCCACAGCGTGTCGTCGGCGGCCGGCGTCGATGGCAGGCGTCGCGGCATGCGCACGCCGAGCAGCGCCTCGACGATGCGGCCTTCAACATGACTCAGCACGCGCACCGAACCGACGAACAGCAGGGCGAAGGGGATGCCGAAGATGAGGATCGCGAAGCTCAGCGACAGCGCGATGCCCGTCACCGCCCAGGTGAAATAGAAGATGCCCGTCGCCAGCGACAGCAGCATGTAGAGCAGCGCGCCATAGGTGCGCGGATCGGAGACAACATTGAAGAATCCGAAGCGGCGGTCCTCG
>DATEZM010000068.1:0-14708 GCA_035255625.1 Rhizomicrobium sp.
GTCCGCCGCATCGCCAAGCTCTCCCGCCTCGCGCTCGACGAAGCGCGCGTTGCCCCGATGGTCGACGAGCTCAACGGTATCTTCAAATGGGTCGAGCAACTGAACGAGGTCGACATTGGCGGCATCGAACCGATGACCAGCGTGGTCGCGCAGACGCTCAAGATGCGCGACGATGTGGTGACCGACGGCGGCCAGGCGAACGCGCTGATGGCCAACGCGCCGGAGGCCGAGGACCACTTCTTCGTCGTGCCCAAGGTGGTGGAGTAAGCGATGGCGGTGACGATTGCCGTCGAGAGCCCGCTGCAGGATGAAGTGCGCGCTCTCATCGCCGCGCTCGACGAGACTTTGTTGGCGTTAACGCCGCCGGAGCACAGCTATCACCTGACGGTCGAGGAAATGGCGGAGCCGAACACGACCCTCTTCGTCGCGCGCGAGAACGGCGTCGCGATCGCTTGCGGCGCGCTGCGCCGCCACGGCGACGGCATCGCCGAGGTCAAGCGCATGTACACGGTGCCTTTTGCACAGGGCCACGGCATCGGCGGCCACATCCTGAAATGCATCGAAGCGCTCGCCCGCAAGGAAGGCGTTGCCCGACTCGTGCTGGAAACCGGAGACCGCCATCCCGCCGCCTGGCGCGTCTACGAGCGCGGCGGCTTCCGCCGCTGCGGCGCGGTGCTGGACTATCCGGATTCGGAATGGTCGGTGTTCTACGAAAAGGCGCTCGCGGCATGAGCGATCTGACCGATTTCACGCTTGCCGAGGCGCGCGACGCCGTGCATGCGCGCAAAGTTTCATCAAAGGAATTGACGACGGCGTTCGTCAAGGCCGTCGCCGCGGCGCGGCCTCTCAATGCCTTTGTGACCGAGACGCCGGAGAAGGCGCTCGAAATGGCGGTCGCCTCGGACGTGCGCATCGCCCACGGCGAGGCGCGCTCGCTCGAAGGCCTGCCGCTCGCCATCAAGGATCTGTTCTGCACCAAGGGCGTGCGCACCACGGCGGGCAGCAACATCCTCTCGAACTTCGTGCCGCCCTATGAATCGACGGTGACGCAGAATCTGTGGGACGCGGGCGCGGTGATGCTCGGCAAGACGAACATGGATGAGTTCGCCATGGGCTCGTCGAACGAGACCAGCAATTTCGGGCCGGTGTTCAATCCGTGGCGGGCGCGAAATTCCAACCAGAACCTCGTGCCTGGCGGATCCTCCGGTGGCTCGGCCACGTCCGTCGCCGGCAGTCTCTGTCTTGCCGCCACCGGCACCGACACCGGCGGCTCGATCCGCCAGCCGGCTGCTGTTACCGGCATCGTGGGTCTGAAGCCCACCTATGGCCGCTGCTCGCGCTTCGGCATTGTCGCTTTTGCGTCGTCACTCGATCAGGCCGGCCCGATGACGCGGACGGTGCGCGACGCCGCGATCATGCTGAAGCACATGGCGAGCGTCGACCCGAAGGATTCGACAAGTGTCGACGTGGCTATTCCCGATTATGAAGCTGGGCTGGAGTCTGGCGTGAAGGGTCTGCGCGTCGGCATTCCCAAGGAATACCGCATCGACAACATGCCGCCGGAAATCGAGCAACTCTGGCAGAAGGGCATCGAGTGGCTGAAGGCCCAAGGCGCCGAGATTGTCGAGGTCTCGCTCCCCCACACCAAATACGCGCTCCCCACTTATTATATAGTGGCGCCGGCGGAGGCCTCGTCGAATCTCGCCCGCTATGATGGCGTGCGCTATGGCCACCGCGCCAAGGGCGCGCATGACATCATCGACCTCTACGAGAAAAGCCGCGCCGAGGGCTTCGGCAAAGAGGTCCAGCGCCGCATCTTGATCGGCACCTATGTGCTGTCGTCGGGCTATTACGACGCCTATTACACCCGCGCCCAGAAGCTGCGCAGCCTGATCCTGCGCGATTTCACGCTGGCCTATGAGAAGTGCGATGTCCTGCTGACGCCGGCGACGCCCGGCCCGGCCTTCGGCGTCGGCGAGAAGACCGCCGACCCGGTCGAGATGTATCTGAACGACGTCTTCACGGTGACCGTGAACCTTGCGGGGCTTCCCGGCATCGCGGTGCCGGCCGGGCTTACCGCCAACGGACTGCCGCTTGGGCTTCAGCTGATCGGCAAGGCGTTCGACGAGGCCACCATCCTGCGTGCTGCCCGCGCCATCGAAGTCGCCAGCGGCTTCAACGCCAAACCCACCCCGTGGTGGAGAGCAGCATGAGCAAGACCATCAAGGGTCGGACCGGCGACTGGGACATCGTCGTGGGCATGGAAGTCCACGCCCAGATCATCTCGAACGCCAAGTTGTTCTCCGGCGCAGCGACGGCGTTCGGCGCCGAGCCGAACAGCCAGGTGTCGTTTATCGATGCCGGCATGCCCGGCATGCTGCCCGTCATCAACAAGAAGTGCGTCGAGCAGGCGGTTCGCACTGGCTTGGGGCTTAAGGCGCAGATCAACCTGCGCTCGGTGTTCGACCGGAAGAATTATTTCTTTCCCGATCTGCCGCAGGGCTATCAAATCAGCCAGTACAAGAGCCCGATCGTCGGCGAGGGTGAAATCCTTCTCGACATGAAGGACGAGACCATCAAGGTTGGCATCGAGCGCCTGCACATGGAGCAGGATGCCGGCAAGTCGCTGCACGACCAACATCCCGACAGCTCCTACATCGACCTCAACCGCTCCGGCGTCGCGCTGATGGAGATCGTCTCCAAGCCGCACATGCGCTCGTCCGAAGAAGCCGCCGCGTTCCTCAAGAAGTTGCGCTCCATCGTGCGCTATCTCGGCACCTGCGACGGCAACATGGACGAGGGCTCCATGCGCGCCGACGTCAACGTCTCGGTCTGCCGGCCGGGCGCCTACGAGAAATTCCGCGCCACCGGCGATCTCAAGAACCTCGGCACGCGTTGCGAGATCAAGAACGTCAACTCGATGCGCTTCGTGCAGCTCGCGGTCGAGTACGAGGCGCGCCGCCAGGTCGACATCATCGAAGATGGTGGCACCATCGTGCAGGAGACGCGCCGCTACGACTCCAAGGCGAACGAGACGCGTTCGATGCGCTCCAAGGAAGACGCGCACGATTATAGATATTTTCCCGATCCCGACCTTCTGCCGCTCGTCCTCGATCAGGCCTGGGTGGATGAGATCGCCAAATCGCTCCCCGAACTGCCGGACGAAAAGAAGGCACGTCTGGTGAAAGCCGGCCTCAGTCCGTACGACGCCACGGTTCTGGTAGGCGAGAAGGAAAGCGCCGACTATTTCGAAGCCATGGTCGCGGCGGGCGCAGAAGCCAAGGCTGCCGCCAACTGGCTCAACAACGAATATTTCGGCCGCCTCAACAAGGCGGGCCTCGCGATCGCGGACGGGCCGGTCCCGGCACAGGCAAATGCCGCGATCGTCAAGATGGTCGCTGCCGACACGATCTCCGGAAAGATCGCGAAGGATATTCTCGACATCGTGTGGACTGAAGGTGGCGATCCGGTCGTCATCGTCGAGATGCGCGGCCTGAAGCAGGTTACTGACACCGGCGCGATCGAAGCTGCGGTCGATGCGGTGATCGCCGAAAATCCTGCCAAGGTCGAAGAGGTGAAAGCGAAGCCCAAGCTCGCATCATGGTTCGTCGGTCAGGTGATGAAAAAGAGCGGCGGCAAGGCCAACCCTCAGGCCGTCAACGCCATCCTCAAGCAGCGACTCGGATTGCCCGACGAGGGGTGATTCGCACAAATTTCCAAAATCGGGCTTGACGCGCACAAAACCGGCCGGGAATAATCCGCATACGGATTGATTGATATAAGCCAATGAAATTGCGGGTTTCATGCACATCGCATGAATCGGTCGATTCACTCAAATGCCGCACGTATTGCATTTGAAAATGCAACCCACTCATATTGTTGGCGTTTTGGGGGACGACGCGAATCGCCCGACCCGAACGTGAACGTTAGAGGAGTTATATCTCATGCCGATGGCAGCCAAGAAAAAGGCCAAGAAGAAAGTCGCCAAGAAGAAGACCAAGAAGGCGAAGAAGAAGAAGTAGTAGGGCGTTGATCTGATCAACGCTGTCGCTTGCGGATCGGCCGGTCGTATGACTGGTCCATCCGTCGGCGAGGCAAAGGCCGCGGCTTGGATGCCCTGAACATTCGCCGCGGCCCAGCCCCGCCAACCTCGAGACCGCGCCGCCGGCGCGGTTTTTTTGTGCCCAGCGAACACTCCGTATACGGATCGATATGCCGCAGGAGTTAACCACCTGTGAAAATCACGGTTAATCCGGTTAACCCTGCCTTAGCTTCTCCTGCGCGACGATCAGCCCAAGCGCGGATTGCCGCGCGACGAGGAGATGACGTGTCATGGCGTGTATAGACATCGATGCTCTGGCGCAGTTCGAGACCGAAGCCAAGAACGGCCGGCCGGACGCGATGTACAATCTGGGGCTGGCTTATTCGACGGGGCAGGGGGTCGATGTGGACTTCGTCTGCGCTCACAAATGGTTCAACCTGGCGGCTCTGAAGGGCAGCGGCGAGGCCAAGTCCTGGCGCGCGTCCATCTCCCGCGAGATGAACACCGGCCAGATCGCCGAGGCTCAGCGCCTGGCGCGCGAGTGGCTGTCGATCTTCCGCTGAACTACCCCGGATAGGGTGAAATCGCCTTCGCCGTTGGCGGGTTGGGGGCGTAGAGGTCGTTCAGGATGCGTGTCTGCGTATCGTGCCCGCTCAGCCGGTTGCGATAGATCTGCGCATTCTCCAGCACCCGCATCTCGTAATTCCGCGTTTCGTTGAACGGGATCATCTCGATCCAGTCGATCGGGTCGACACCGGCATTGCGCGGATCGCCATTCGCCGCGATCCATTTCCTGGCATTGCCGGGACCTGCATTGTACGCCGCGATCGCCAGCACCATCGAGCCGTTGAAGTTCGCGTAATACCCTGAGAACTCCGCCATGCCCAGTTGGATGCTGTAGTTCGTGTCGTTGAGGTCGTTCGGCCGGTAAGACAGCCCGGCATGACCGGCGATCTCGCGCGCTGTGCCCGGCATGAGCTGCATGATGCCGCGCGCGCCCGCGTGGCTCACCGCATCAGGATCGAACTCGGTCTCCTGGCGGATCAATCCCAGCACATAGGCCGGCTCCGGCGCCGTGCCGGGGCCTGAGAAGGCTGGCAATGGGATCACCGGATGGGTGAAGGCGAGGAAGGTCGTCCCGGCATAGCTCGCATTCTTGGCTAGCCGGACCGCGACCTCGCGAAAGCCCAGATCGGTCATTGTCTGCATCAGGTATTTCACCCGCTTCGGCTCCGGATGGAGCTCCTGGTCGTGCAGCGCGAAGAGGCGCAGCAGCTCCACCTGCCCGAGATCGGCCAGCACCCGCATCGGCTTGCTCAGCGGGTCCTTCTCGAACGCATCCGCCTGGTCGCGCGCGTCTAGCACCGTGTCGTTCACATGCAGCACCGGCGTCGCGTCGATGCGCGCCAGAGCCATCTGGCCGTAGAAGCTTTCCGGTGCCTGCGCCGCCAGCCGGTACTGCGCCGTTGCATCGGCCATGTTGCCCGCTGCCTCGTAGCAGCGGCCCTTCCAATAGCGCGCCCGCGACAGAGAGATCGGCCGCGATACGCCGGTCTCCAGCTTCTTGAAATGCGCCAGCGCCACCATCGGCCGGTTCAGCCGGCGCAGCGCGATCCAGCCGGCGAGGAATTCCGATTCCGAGAACTCCGTCCCGGTCGTCAGTCCGGTGTCGGCGATCAAGTTGTAAGCCGTGTGGGCATCGCCGCTGGCGATCAGACCGCGCACCACCAGATTGGCCTCCGGCCACCAGCGCGTCGGATGCGCCGCCGCAAAACCCGTCATCGCCGGCCGGTTGAGGAACGTAGCCGCAGCTTCGTTGTCGCCGGCACGCCGCGCTGCACGGGCCCGGTCGAACAAAAGGTCTGGATCGTCCGCCAGCCCCGCGGGCAGGTTCGCGGCCAGCCGCTCGCCGGCGGCGCGGCCGTTGCGATAAGCGATGCGCGCGCGTCCCAGTTCCTGCACCGCGTCCGTCACTCGCGACAGCTCGCGCGTCGCCGCCGTCGTCTCGTCGCGCGAGATCAGGCTCATCAGCCGCGCCCGGTCGATGTCGGGCGTGAAGAGGCCGCCGTCCTTCTGCACGATTGCCAGTTCCTGGTCGGGCTGGAATTCGCCGACGATCCAGCCGCGTTGGACCAGCGCGCGGCCCGCGGCCGTCTTGCCGGCAGCGATCATCGCATCGCCCAGCTTGACCATTCCGACGCCGGTCACCGGCGTGCGGCTGCCATACCAAGCGACCACAGCCTCTGGCGTCATCGCCGGATCCATCGCCGTCTCGGCGCGCGCGAACAACGTGTCACGCAGCGGCCAGTCGGGATTGTTCTTCAGGAAAGCGTCGATGTCAGCGAAGCTCGCGCCGCTGTTCTTGTCGAGCAGGAAGCGCCAGGTGATCAGCCGCGTGGCGGTGGCATCGTGGCCTTGCAGCGCCAGACCCTTCGCCGCGGTCCAGTCGCCGCGGTCGGCGGCGTCGAAGGCGCGGGTATAGAGGTCGTGGTCGGCTGCGCTCAGGACATGCACCAGGCTCGGCCGCCGCTCGCGGTCCGGCTGATAGCCGGCGTCGGTCGAGCCGTCCGGGATGGGCTGCATCATGATGACATTGCCCTGCTGGGTGATGCCGCCGGGCAGGCTGGTCTGGGCGGCGGCCGCTGCCACCGACAAACCGATCACGAACAGCGCGGCCCGGCCCAGTGTCATGAGATGAATCGCCTCGGATTGGATGTGCGCTCAGGGACCACAGCCAAATGGCGAAGTCGAGGCTGCGGCGCACCCATGGAGCGTTTTTACTCTACTGGGGTTCCCGTGCCGGTTTTCGGTTTCCGATTTTCCGCGGGCCCCTGTAGTTTGCCAAATCATCACAAACTGGCACCCCCATGGCGTTCTCTCGCGACAGTTTCAAAGGCTCGATCCCGGCCCTCATCACGCCGCTGCGCGATGGCAAGGTCGACGAACCGGCGTTTCGCAAGCTGGTTTCCTGGCAGATCGCCCAGGGCAGCCACGGCCTGGTCCCCTGCGGCACGACCGGCGAATCGCCCACCCTCAGCCATGAGGAGCACATGCGGGTGGTGGAGATCTGTGTCGAGGAAGCCAACGGACGGGTGCCAGTGATCGCCGGCGCCGGGTCCAACGCGACCGAGGAAGCCATCGCGCTTACCCGCCACGCCAAGAAGGTCGGCGCCGACGCGGTGCTCTCGGTGACCGGCTACTACAACAAGCCGTCGCAGGAAGGCATCTACCGCCACTTCGCGGCCATCGCGGACGCGGTCGACATCCCCATCTTTCTCTACAACGTGCCGGGCCGCACCATCGTGGATATCTCGGACGAAACTGCCGGCCGTCTTTCGAAGATCGCAAATATCATCGGCATCAAGGATGCAACCGCCAATCTGATGCGGCCGACGCGCCAGCGCGCCCTCTGCGGCGAGGACTGGCGGTTGCTGTCCGGCGAAGACGGCACCGCGCTCGGCTATATGGCGCACGGCGGCCATGGCTGCATCTCGGTGACGGCGAACGTCGCGCCCAAGCTGTGTTCGGAATTCCAGAGCGCCTGCATGCAGGGCGCCTTCGAGCGCGCGCTGCAGATCCAGGACAGGCTGATGCCGCTGCACGATGCGATGTTCTGCGAGCCGAGCCCGGCGCCGGTAAAGTTTGCGGCCTCACTGCTGGGCCTGTGCACCGACGAGGTCCGTCTGCCACTGGTACCCGCCACCGACGCCGCCCGCGCGACGGTGAAAGCCGCGCTGGCGAAGGCAGGGATCGCTCAGTAGCGGCAATGGCAAAAAAGAAAGACGACGGCACCAAGATCATCGCCGACAACCGCAAGGCCCGCTACGCCTACGCCATCGACGACACGCTCGAGGCGGGGATCATGCTCGTCGGCTCGGAAGTGAAATCGCTGCGCAGCGGCAAGTCGACGATCTCCGAATCCTACGCCCATGCCAAGGATGGCGAGCTGTGGCTCGTCAACGCCTATATCCCCGAATACACCCAGGCCAGCCGCTTCAATCACGAGCCCAAGCGCTCGCGCAAATTGCTGGTCCACAAGCGCGAGGCCGCCAAGCTCGCCGCCGCGATCCAGCGCGAGGGCATGACGCTCATTCCGCTCAAGCTCTATTTCAATCCAAAGGGCATCGCCAAGATCGAACTCGGTATCGCCAAGGGCAAGAAGATCCACGACAAGCGCGAGACCGAGAAGCAGCGCGACTGGCAGCGCGACAAGGCGCGGCTGATGCGCGCCAAAGGCTGAGCCGGTGCGCATCGCGGTCGTCGGCACGTCCGGATCGGGTAAGTCGACCATGGCCGAGCGGCTGTCGGTGGCACTCGGCGTTCCTTATGTCGAGCTCGATGCGATCAACTGGCAGGCGGGTTGGCGCGATCTGCAGACCGATGATCCAGAGGAATTCAAGCGCCGCACCGCCGCCGCCACGGCTGACGAGGCGTGGGTCATCGCCGGCAATTACAGCCTGGTGCGACCGATCTTTTGGCCGCGCCTGACTCACGTCGTGTGGCTCGACTACGATCGTGCGGTCGTCATGCGCCGGGTGCTGTGGCGCTCGCTGGTCCGCGCCATCGGCGGCAAGGAGCTATGGCCAGGCACCGGCAATCGCGAGCGCGCCTCGCAATGGCTCGACAAGGAACACCCGATCCGCTGGGCCTGGGACACGCATGCGAAAAACCGCGAGCGCTATGCCGCCATGGCGGCCGATCCCGCGAACGCGCAAATCGCCTTCCTGCGTCTGCGCCGGCCGCGCGATGCGGAAGTTGTGGTAGAAAGACTCAAGGCAGAGGGCGACGTGACGCCATGGCTGACGAAGACGACGCTCCCGGCCTGATCGGCAAGATCAAGGACAAGCTCATCCGCTCCAAGCAGGAATGGGCGGCGGAGGGCCGTCTCATCACCGGCCGGCCGGACATGGGCCATGTCAACCGCCTGCCGCCGGGCCAGAAGGAAGTGAAGAACTGGCCCGTCCTCGATCTCGGCGTGCAGCCCGATGTCAGGCCGGAGAAGTGGCGGCTGCAGATCATGGGCCTGGTCGAGAACCCGGTCGCGCTGACGCTCGAGCAGTTCCAGGCGTTGCCACAGACCGAGATCGTCAGCGACATCCACTGCGTCACGTCGTGGAGCCGTTACGACAACCACTGGCAGGGCGTCGCCTCGAAGACGCTGCTCGATCTCGTCAAGCCGAAGGCCGAAGCCAAGCACGTCGTCTTCCACGCCTATGACGGTTACACCACCAATGTGAAGACCGGCGTCTTCGCCGACGACAACGTCCTGCTGGCGCATTCCTGGGAGGGCAAGCCGATCCCGCGTGAGCATGGCGGCCCGGTGCGCGTCGTGGTGCCCGACTGGTATTTCTGGAAAAGCGCCAAATGGGTGACGCGCATCGTCTTCCACGCCGAAGATCATCCCGGCTTCTGGGAGACGCGCGGCTACAACAACGAAGGCGATCCGTGGAAAGAGGAACGGTACAGCTGATGCGTCCGCCCGTGCGAATTATAGCCCCGCTAGTGCTGCTGACGTTGGTCTCTTGCGGAAAAATTCCTTATCCCGTTATGGACGACATCAGACTTGTTTCGGTCGACGTGCTTGCGCAGTCGGAAATTTCAGACCGCGAGAAACCTTGGTGGCCGGGGAATAAAGCGCCGCCGCTCGTGCGAGTAAGGCTATCGAGCAGCCGAGACTTTCAAAAGCTAGCGAAGGATTGGAGTTACAACGTCGATAACAAAACGTCGATTTGCCAGGGTGCGTCAATTGACCCTAAACGGCTCATACAGGGTTATCCCAGCGTCTACGACAAATTTGGAATGATCTACACGTATCATGAAGATCATCCCGATAGCGCAACGGGAGGCGGCAACCGAATTGCATATTCCGTCTATTTCGACCCAGAGGACCTGACGAATACAAGTTTTCCTTACCACTACGATTTGGTCGCCGACCCAGCGAATGTTTGTGTCCAGATAGACGGTCTTCAGGAAGTCGGGGGGGATTTTACATTCGCATCCTTTCGCTCGAACGTCGTCGTGGTCCCCAAAACTGCTATCATTGCCGCCATCAAACGCGAAGGTGCGTCCCAATGCCCGGTGCAGGTCGTGATGCACATGGACGACACGGTGACGTTTAATGGTGTACTCTATCCGATGCACACCGACGCGCAGCGCCGTGTGATCCAGCGCGAATTGGAGCTACGGCTGCGGGCGAATCGAACTTGCCAGATTCACCTTGCCGGAGACCCGGGCATTTCTTTCAAGATGGCCGAGCAACTGATCTTGATCGGGCAGCAGGCGGGCGTCTCGAAAATTGGCATCCTAGTCGAGCCGCGCGACAACTAAAGCGCGTGCAGCGCCGCGATCTTGGCCTGTTTCACCACCGCGTCGAACATCGCTTCGGTCAGCACGCCGGTATTGGTGTTGTAGCGCGAGCAGTGATAGCTCGCGATCAGCGCGATCTTGTCGTGCTTGTATGCGCCGCCATGCTTGAAGGGGTGCGCCGATTTCTTCACCGCCAGCGCGTCGCACATGCTGTCATGCGCGATCTTGCCCAGCGCGAGGATGGCGCGCAGATGCGGCATCGCCGCGATCAGCCCGCTCAGGAATGTCCGGCAGGTCTTGATCTCCACCGGCAGCGGCTTGTTCTGCGGCGGGACGCAGCGCACCGCATTCGTGATGGCGCAATGCACCAGCTCCAGACCGTCATCGACACTCTTCAGGTAAGTGCCCTTCGCCAGCCCATGCCGTAGCAGCGTCGCGTAGAGCAAATCGCCGGCATAGTCGCCGGTGAACGGCCGCCCCGTCCGGTTCGCGCCATGCAGCCCTGGAGCGAGGCCCACGATCAGTAACCGCGCGTCATGGCCACCGAAGGTCGGCACCGGCGCGTTGAAGTAGTCCGGATGTTCGCGCCGGGTTTCCACCCGAAATTGCGCGAGCCGCGGACAGAGCAGGCAGTTCTTCGGCGGTTCGTCCGTCACGCGCTCTGGGCGAAGTGTGGCGTCTGCGGTGCGCCGGCCGAGCGTGGCCCACCCTCGCGGGCGATCTGCGGCTTCAGTTCTTCCAGCTCGATGAAATTGTCGGCCTGGCGGCGAAGTTCGTCGGCGGCCATCGGCGGCTGGGTGCGTACGGTTGAGACCACACTGACGCGGCGGCCTTTGCGCTGCACGGCCTCGACCAGCTTGCGGAAGTCTCCGTCGCCCGAGAAGATCACGATGTGATCGACCTGCTCGGCCATCTCCATCACGTCGATGGCGAGTTCGATGTCCATGTTGCCCTTGACGCGCCGGCGTCCGGCCGCATCGGTGAACTCCTTGAGCGGCTTGGTCACGACAGCGAAGCCGTTGTAGTCGAGCCAGTCGACCAGTGGCCTCAGCGGCGAGAACTCCTGATCCTCCGCCACCGCGGTATAGTAGAAAGCGCGCACGAGAATTCCCTTGCGTGCGAACAGTTCCAGAAGGCGCTTGTAGTCGATGTCGAACTGCAGGCCCTTTGCGGCTCCGTAGAGATTTGCGCCGTCGATAAAGAGTGCCAGCTTCTCCTGCGGGTAGAACAACATATGTACTCCTATAAAAGTAATGGCCAATCCGGCAATAATCCCCCGACCGCCAATTGTTCTTCTACGCCAAGCCCCTTTCTTGGCAAGAGAGGAATGGACAAATGATCTTTATCGCGCTCGGCGCGAATTTGCGCTCGCGTGCCGGAATGCCAGCGCAAACATTGGACGCGGCACTCGCGGAGATCGCGCGGTGCGGCCCCAAGCTCATCGCGGTGTCGCCTTACTACGTCACGCCTGCGTGGCCGGATCCCGCCGATCCTCCTTTTGTGAATGCGGTCGCGTGCATCGAGAGTGGAGAGCCCCCGCAAACGCTGATGGAACTCCTGCACGCGACGGAGACTGCGTTCGGCCGCAGACGTACGGTTAAGAACGCACCGCGCACGCTCGATCTCGATCTTCTCGATTTCGACGGACGGGTGGAGCAGGGCCCGCCCACGCTGCCGCATCCGCGCCTTGCCGAGCGCGCTTTTGTGCTGGTGCCCCTCGCCGACATTGCGCCAGAGTGGATTCATCCGGTAACCGGAAAGTCCGTGCGGGAACTCATCGACGGACTGCCACCGGATGCGCGCAAGATCGAGCGGCTTACTTCCCGAGCTTGAGCGTCGCCCGGATGGCGTCGAACGTCCGCAGCAGTCTGGCCTTGTCGAACGCCTTCACCGTGCCCGGATCGTAGTTCTCGATCGCGGCATAGTGAATGAAATAGCGCATGGCGAGACAGGGCGACGTGTCCGCGACGACGAACACCTGCGTCTCGTAGCGATTGCCCGCGCCGGCGTCGCTGCTCGACGCGGCCGTGTAAGTCAGTCCGCCGGCGTGCACCGTGTGGACATTTTCCGCAGGATCGACGAACTGCGACGGCATGCAGTTGCTTTCCGGAATGCTCTCCACTGACAGTGCCGAGTCCGTCGACAGGTTCGTGCCGGCTGTCATCGCGGCGGGAACGTGGAACGCCGTGCCATGGATCTCGTGGTCGGGGCCGAGAGACGCGGACACATAATTGGTGTCGAGCGTCCAGTTGGCAGGGTAGGCGATGGTGTAGCCGAGCGTCGCATTGCTGTAATGCGCCCACGACCGCGCCTGCGCAGGTGCAACGGCAAGGGCAGCGGCCAGCGCGCCGCTCAGGATGCATTGCTTCATCGTGACGCTCCATCCCGTTTGCATTTCGAGTTTATCCTCCCCGATTGCGGCAGGATTGCTGCCAGACTGCGGAGGCATCGGCAGCTTCGGTCTGCTAACCTTGGTCGCCAGCTCCAACGGAATTTGCCATGCAGGACTATCTGACCTTTCTGCCGCCGGGCCTTGCCCTTTTCATCATCATCCGCCGCGGCTTGCGTCCGCAGCGGATCAAGACGAACCGGATTTGGTCGTTTCCCGCGATCATCACGATCCTGGCGCTGGCGACGATCGGGCGCGGTCATCCGCCCGACGCGCTGTCGATTGCGATCTACGCCGCCGCCGCAGCCGCGGGCGCCGTGCTCGGCTGGTTCACCACGCAGCATGTCGAACTGACGCTCGACGACGCGACCGGCACGATCATGAGCCAGCCTACGCCGCTCGGCACGGCGCTGACGGCTGGCGTTTTCCTCGCGCGCTTCGCGCTCGACTACGCCACGGGCGCGCAGCATGGCCATGCCATGACGAATTTTGCGGTGGCGCATGGCGCCAGTCTGGCGTGGATCACCAATGGTGGACTGCTATTCGTCGCAGCCCGCGGACTGACCCGCGCCTGGCACATGTGGAACCGCACCCAAGCCATGATCGCCCAGCACAAGACAGCAAAGGCATCCTCCCCCGTTCACGGGGGAGGTGGCACGTCGTAGCGAAGTGAAGGCGTGACGGAGGGGGGAGCCGCAAGCGCTGAATGAGAAGGTCAAAACGATATGGCGAATGACGAAGGCTGGGTTGGGCGCCTCAACGCGGTCAATCAGGACCGCTTGCCCGGGATGGTCGGCATGGTCGTGACCCATGCCGAGGCCGGCCTGATGCGCGCCCGCATGGAAGCCAAGCCGGCGCTGGTCGCGCCGATAGGTTTCCTGTTCGCGCCCGCCCTGGTGGCGCTCGCCGACACACTCTGCGCCTATGGAACGATCGTGCCGGAAGGCGCCAGCGGCTTCACCACCGTCGAGCTCAAATGTAATTTCATGAGCACGATCCGCGAAGGCACCGTCCTGTGCGAAGCCCGCCGCGTTCACAATGGCCGCACCACCCAAGTCTGGGACGCGGAAATGAAGGCCGAGGCCACCGGCAAGCTGATGGCGCTGTTCCGCTGCACCAACCTCATCCTGTGGCCGAAGTAGCTCGGCTTGCCCTCCCTAATTGCTTTCTATATGTTCCGCGGCCTTCTCACCGGTCGGCCGCTGATTTGCTCGAGAATTCGCGCGCAAGACCCTGAAAGACAAGGATTTCCATGGCTCGCGTTACCGTTGAAGATTGCGTTGACAAGGTTCCGAACCGCTTCGATCTGGTGCTGATCTCAGCCTACCGCGCCCGCCAGCTCTCGGGCGGCGCCGAGCCGTTGGTCGACCGCGACCGCGACAAGAACCCCGTCGTCGCGCTGCGTGAGATCGCCGCCAAGGAGGTCAAGCCCGACGAGACCAAGGAGGACTACATCAAGTCGCTCCAGAAGCACGCCGATGTCGACGAGCCCGAGGAGGCGCGTCCCGACTCCGACGACAAGCGCGAAGACAGCGCGTTCCGCCAGGTCACCGAGGAAGAACTGCTCCGCGCGCTCACCAGCGAGGCCCAGCGCCGCGCCGAGCCTCAGCCGGAACCGGAAGCCGACTACGAAGAGTAGTTTCGAGCCTCACGGCAAAGAACCAAGGCCGGGACCCGCGTCTCGGCCTTTTTCTTTTCCTTGTTCCAAGGGCTGGGGAGGAAAATGTATCGCGCCGGCCTTTTCGGCCTATATTTGTGACATGAGCACTCCGGCCGCGCCTGAGACCAAGGGCGCGGGGCAGGCATCGTCTGCCCCGGTGGAACCTGCTGCGCCCAAACAGAAGCGCCGGCTGATGCGGCAGACCGAACTCGTCGAACGGGTCAAGGCCTACGATCCCGATGCCGACGAGGACCTGCTCAACAAGGCCTATGTCTATGCCATGAAGGCGCACGGCAAGCAGTTCCGCGCCT
>DATEZM010000069.1:0-5602 GCA_035255625.1 Rhizomicrobium sp.
TTGTTCATGGCTGCGCTGCGCGAATTTGTTCCATGGACACACTGCCAGGCAGTCGTCGCAGCCATAGATGCGGTTGCCGATCGCGACCCGGAATTCGCGCGGGATATGCCCTTTGTGCTCGATGGTGAGGTAGGAAATGCAGCGCCTTGCGTCGAGTTGATAGGGCACCGGAAACGCCCGCGTCGGGCAAATGTCGAGGCAGCGCCGGCATTCACCGCAATGATCGGTCTCGCTATCGTCGGGCGCGAGATCGAGGGTCGTGAAGATCGAGGCCAGGAACAGCCAAGATCCGAAATCGCGGCTGACGAGGTTGGTGTGCTTGCCCTGCCAACCGGCACCGGCGGCTTGCGCGAGGGGCTTCTCCATCACCGGCGCCGTATCGACGAACACTTTCACTGCACAGTCGAAATCGATTGCGATGCCACCGCCCAGCCGCTTCAGCTTGGACTTGATGACGTCGTGATAGTCGTCACCCTGCGCATAGACAGAGATGGTGCCGGCATCGCGCCTCGCCAGCGCCGTCAAGGGATCGCCCTGCGGTCCATAGTTTAAGCCGAGGACGATGATACTTCTAGCGTCCGGCCAGAGCACGGCGGGGTCGGCCCTCCGGTCCGCATTGCAGGCAAGCCACTCCATGGTTCCATGCCGCCCATCGGCGACAAACGCGTCAAGCCGCTCCATCGAACCATCTGCGGCCGTTGCGCGCGTCACGCGCACCACGTCAAAGCCTTCCGCCAGTGCGCGTTCGCAGATCAGAGCTTTGGTATCAGTAGTCGAGTTCGGCATAGCTCGTCGTCGGCGGCTGGCCGGGCACGCGGTCGGCCAGGAGAGTGCGGAAGGAAGGGCGCGACTTGATCCTGGTGTACCATTCCGCCGTATGCGGAAAGTCCGTCCACGGAACTTCTCCGAAGTAATCGAGGCAGGAAAGATGCGCCGCCACCGCCAGGTCGGCGATGTTGCAGTCGCGCGCCGACAGATTGCCGTTGAGCTCCGTCGCTTCGCCAATCGCCTTCAGGGCGGATTTGAGTGCCTCCCGTCCCTGCCGGATGACATTCATGTCGGGCGCGAGCCGTTGCGGCGCGCCAGTGTAGCGCTGCGCGCCTTTCTCGAACAGGATTCGCCGTGTCGCCTGTTCATGCAGCGGCCCCATCGCCCAGTCGAGCCAGCGCAGCGCTTGGTTGCGGGCCGCGGGGTCTTCGGGCACCTGCGGATGATCAGGATAAGCGCCTTCGAGGTGATCGATTATCGCCCAGAGGCCGGTGGCCTGCGTGCCGTCGAGCTCGACAAAGCAGGGCAGGTGCGCCAGCGCATCGTCGGCGAGGGTGGGATCGCAGGCCAATCTCTTCTCAGCGACCAGCAGGCGCGCGAGACGGGACGCGGGCGACAGCGTCAGGTGAATCAGTTTGCGCATTGACCGGCAATCTAGCGCCTTACCGTGGGAAAGATACCGCGCATGGGCCGCCGCCGGCCCTCATTTCAGGCACCAATCGAGCGCGTCGCGCATGACCTGGTGCTGGCGCGAAACCAGCGTGCCGGTGCGCCGTCGGACATAGCGTCCCGGATTGACGGCCTTCCATTGCTCCGGGTTTGGCAGGATCGCGGCGAGGCGCGCGGCCTGCGCCTGGTTCAGCTGCGACGCCGGGATGCCGAAATAGCTTTGGGACGCCGCCTCCGCGCCGTAATTGCCATGGCCCCAGTCGACCACGTTCAGGTAGACTGTGAGGATGCGCCGCTTCGGCCACAAGGCCTCCATCAGCACCGTCAGATAGGCCTCGGCCCCCTTGCGGATGAAGCTGTGCCAGGATGTTAGAAACAGCTCGCGTGCCGTCTGTTGGCTGATCGTGCTGGCGCCGCGCAGCGACTTATGACGGATACGGTAGTCGCGCCAGGCATCCTGCATCTGCTTCCAGTCGAAACCATTGTGGTTGCAGAAATTCTGGTCCTCGGAGCCGATCACGGCCCGCTCGAGATAGGGTGAAATCGCGTCCGAGCCGCGCCAATTGTAGTGCACCTCGCTGAAGGTCGCGAGCCTCAGAAGAATCTGTGGCGTTGCCGGCACGGGCACAAAGCGGAAGATCAGGAGCAGGAGAATCGGCGCGGGCAGGGCCAGAAAAAGGAGCACGGACAGGATGCGCCGTGCCCAGGGTATGTTACAGCCCTCTTGCCCGTGCCATAGCCAATGGAAAAACGAACCGATCCTGCCGGCGATGCCCGGTCCGTCGAACCCATCCATGCGCCCAGCATAGCAAACTGGTGCTGCTCTGGCGCAAGGCGGGATACCATCTACTTCACGTTGGTCGCGACTGTGTTGAAGGTCGTCGACAGGTTGGTTCCGACCAGCTGCACCGCTCCGATAATGACGACCGCAATGAGAGCGGCGATCAGGCCGTATTCGATGGCGGTGGCTCCGGATTGGTCGCGCAGGAAGCGCTGAAACAGGTTGCTCATAGTCTCTCCAATCTGCAAATTCGCTGCCGCCCGTTGCGGCGCTGGGTAGATCATGGCGCACCCGTCTTACCGTGAATTTAACTTCGAACCTTAAAATCGAATTGAATTTTCCGTTGTGGGAGTGCAATCGTCCGGCGGCTGCCGCTCTTCGAGCGGGTCGCAACGGGCGAACGACAATTCATGAGCGATATTCTCGTCTCGGTGCTTCTTGGCATCGTTGAAGGTCTAACAGAATTCCTTCCCGTCTCTTCGACGGCGCATCTTCTGGTCAGCGAGCATTTCCTCGGTCTGAGCAAGGACCAGTGGGAGGTTTTCACCGTCGTGATCCAGTTCGGCGCGGTACTGTCGGTCGTGGCAGTTTACTGGCGGAAGTTCTGGGAGGTGCTGATCGGACTTCCTCGCCGGGCTCAGGCGCGGCGGTTTGTTCTCAACGTGGTTGTGGCGTTCCTTCCCTCAGCCGTACTCGGGGTGGCGGTCATAAAGTTCATCAACGGGTTTCTGCTCGATCCTCAGCGGGCGCTTCCGGTCATTGCCGCGATGTGGATCCTGGGCGGGATCATCATCCTTTTGTTCGAGCGCATCGCGCCGCCGCCGAGATACACGGACAGTGATGACCTACCGCTCTCGAAGGCATTCCAGATCGGGCTTTGTCAATGTCTAGCGCTGCTGCCGGGCGTGTCGCGCTCCGGTGCGACAATTCTCGGCGGCGAGCTTCTCGGCGTCGAGCGTAAGGCCGCGGCCGCCTTCACCTTCTATCTTGCTGTCCCGACCATGTTTGGCGCGAGCGTATTCGAACTCTACAAGCAGCGCGCAGCGCTTTCGGGCGCAAGCCTGGAGATCATCGCGATCGGCTTCGTCGTGTCGTTCCTCGTCGCCTGGGTTGTCGTAAGATCGTTCATCGGCTTCGTCGGCCGCTACGGTCTGAAGCCCTTCGGTTGGTATCGCATCCTGGCGGGGGCCGGGATTATCGCGGTGCTCGCGATTCGCTAAGTCGGTCGCGTGTCAGTTCATCGTACTGGCCCTTCGGCCGGAAGCGCCAGAGATAGGCGGGGAGC
This sequence comes from Rhizomicrobium sp., assembly GCA_035255625.1. Lineage (GTDB taxonomy): Bacteria > Pseudomonadota > Alphaproteobacteria > Micropepsales > Micropepsaceae > Rhizomicrobium. Next base: position 3,504 of record DATEZM010000069.1, read on the forward strand.
TCCGCCTCGACCGACGTGGGTACGATGCCAAGCGCGGCCAAGCCGTCGACGTCCGTCACGACGTTGTCGGACTTCAGAAGCGTCACCTGGTCAGGCGTCAGCAAGGGATTGGGGAGGAATTGAAGGAACGTCGCCATCAGCGTCGCGATCGCGAAGGGCACCGGCACCAGCGGGCGCGCGCGACCGGACTCGTGCAGGATGATCTGCATCAGTTCCCTGAAGGTGTAGACGGTCGGCCCGCCGAGTTCGTAGGTCGCCCCGCCCAGCGCCGGGTCCTCGACCAGCCGCTTAATTGCCCAAGCGACGTCGCCGACGAACACCGGCTGGAATCGTGTATTCCCACCGCCGATCAGGGGCAGCGCTGGAAGGATGCGGGCTAGGGCGGCAAAGCGGTTGAAGAAGTTATCTTCTGGTCCGAACACCAGCGACGGCCGCACAATGGCAGCCTCTGGGAAGGCCGCGCGGACGCGCGCCTCGCCTTCGCCCTTGGTGGCGGCGTAGTCGCTCGCCGAGTCCTTGTCGGCGCCGATCGCTGAAACCTGAACCAGAATCCTCGCGCCAGCAGCCCTCGCCGCCTTGGCGATCATCCCGGCAGCCTCGCAATGGATGGCCCCGAAGCTCTGCCCACCGCCCTCCTGAAGTATGCCCGTCAGGTTCACGGCGGCTTGGGCGCCGGCCAGCGCCGCCGCGACCTCCGCGGGCTCGCGCACATCGCAGCGCGCCAGCGCAATCTGCCCGACATGGCCCATCGACGGCAGGAAATAGCCTTCGTTCGGATAGCGGACTGCAACGCGGAGGCGATGACCGGCTTTGGCAAGGGCGCGAACGACGTGGCGACCAAGAAAGCCGGTACCGCCGAAAACCGTGATCAGGGATGTGCTCATGGTCGGTTTCTTAGCCGGGAGCGCGCCTTGGGGAAAGGCTGCTGGCTTCCGCAGTCAACCCGGCTTTCCTTCATCCTGGACATAGACACGCTCGCCGGTCGCGGGATCGATAAAGACCGTCACTGTTTGACCGGTCTGGTCGTCGACGAAGCGCTCCGTAGTGCGCTGCCAGCCAGCGCCGGGGCGAGAGCGCTCGATGCGCTTGTAACGCACGCGCTCGAACACCGTGCCCAGAACGAGAACCGCACCCCAGATCCCAAACACTGCAGCCGGCGGAAAAGCGCCCGTGGCCATGGCGATGAGTCCGCACAGCAGCGCCAATGCACCGACGGCGATCACCGCGGTGCGCAGCATGGTCAGGCCTCCGGCTCGAGGACGACGGCCGTGCCATAGGCCACGATCTCGCTCATGGTCTGGCCGATCTCCGAGGAATCAAAGCGCATCATCACGACCGCATTGGCGCCCATTGTGGTCGCGTTGCGCACCATGCGGTCGATCGCCTGACGCCGGGTCTCCTCGAGAAGCTGTGTATACTCGTGGATCTCGCCGCCCACGATGGAGCGCAGTCCCGCGATGATGTTGCCGCCCAGGCCGCGCGAACGCACGACGACTCCGAATACCTGGCCGAGCGAAGTCTTGACCTGGTGCCCGCGCACATTTTCCGTCGTCGTGACCAGCATTAGTATCCTCCGCCTAGCGGTGAACTTTCAGGATAATGCGTTCGGCGCGACGGTCATAGGCCAGTCCCGTACGCTTCGTTGACAAGGATGGAGCCCATACCTAAACATCCCGCCCTTCCATCGGCCCAGATGGCGGAATTGGTAGACGCACTAGTTTCAGGTACTAGCGCTGCAAGGCGTGGAGGTTCGAGTCCTCTTCTGGGCACCAGTCTGGCCTGCGAGAGTGCCCGAAGTGCACCGGCGGCACCAAGTCACTGAAAAATAAGCAAGAACTCCCCCTTGCGGTTGCGGCGTCCCCGTCGGCCGACTGATGCTGGCACGCGACCGGAACGAGGAACAAATGAATGTTGGTGAGTGCGCCTTCGCTTCAGGTGCCGTGCTCGGCGAAGGCGTGGACGATATCGCCGAAGACCGACAGCCGCTCGATCTCGTTCCGGCTCAGCCGCGTGTTGAGCCGCGCTTCGGTCGCAAGGATGATGCGCACGACATTGAGCGAGTCCCAGCCCGCGAGATTTTCTGCCCCGCTGTCGAGTCG
>DATEZM010000070.1:0-6562 GCA_035255625.1 Rhizomicrobium sp.
CCCGTCCACGCGCCGTACTGGACGTCGTCGCGGGTGTTGCCGTCGTAGCGGCCCGACAGCGTCGCATCGTGGCCGAGCACGCTGCCCAGGTCGATATCGAGGCCGAGGCCCATCTCGCCATAGGAGCGGTCACGCGCCGCCATGGCGAAGGTCATGATGGAGCTCGGTCCGGCGGCGAATACCGACTGGATCGAACCGTTGTTGCCGGCGAAGTTATCCACCCAGAAGAGGTGGAGGTTCGGCGTAACGGCGACGTCCATCAGATCGAACTTCATGCTGGCGTCGATGCCCAGCCGGCTCAGCGCCGACGACTCGGTGAAGCCCGCAAAGCTCATCGCCGGCGCGCCGCCCGTCTCGGTGAATGCGTCGATGCTCGAGCTGAGGAATTGCAGGCTGGCCGATGGCACGATGTTCAGCGTCGCGCCATTGAGCGTCGCCAGATCGAACGAGCGTCCGAAGTAGACGCCGCCCGACGGCGAGTCGCCGCCGCTGTGGCCCGACAGCAGAAACGTGGTCGGACCGACCACGACCGCACGACGGGTCTCGATCGTCTGATGGCCATACGAAGCGAAGCCTTCGACGATGTAGTTGTTGCCCCAGTCATAGCGGGCATAGATCGCCCCCTGGATCGCATCGCTCTGCAGTGTCGACGGCATCGCCCGCAACGTCGCCGTCGCGTCCGAATAACCGAACGTGGCGCCGACCGTGAAGCCATCGCCGACCGGCATATCGAGGCCGCCGCCGACGATCAGGCCACGGACATCGGCACGACCGCCGCCGCCGCCGACCGCGACGCTGCCGCTAAGCGAGCTGCCTGACAGGAAGCCGCCCGCGCCGTTGGGCAGCATCATCCAGGAATCGTCCGCCTGTTCCGGTGCCGCCGGCGTTCCGACCGGAGCCGGCGTATTGCCGGCGCCCGGATTGGTCGCGATGCCCATGCCCATGGCGACGAGCTGCTGCGACTGGGCGGAGTTGCCGCCGGCCGAGGCCAGCGCCATCTTGAGCCCTTCGCTGTCGATCAGCATGCCCGTCTGGGTGCCGCCCGACGACGGACCGGCGCCCGCGAGGTGCTGCCAGATCATATTGTCGAACCCGGTCGTCTCCATGTCGCCGACCAGCGGAGCGGTACGCTCTGCGTCCGGCGCCAGGTCTTCCAGCGCCTGGCTGAGCGCGCCGCCGGAAAGCGGATCGATCGCCTGATAAAGCGCCAGCAGGTCGTTGTAGTGCGACCCGCGCGCGGCATCGAGGGCCGTCGCGACCTGGATCTGGTCGGGCGTTCCCGAAGTGCCGAGCAGGGCGACGAAGGATCCGGCCTGGAACGACAGAACCTCCTCTTCCAGGGGGCCGACTGTGGTCGTGCTCACAACCGGGAACAACACGCCCGGGAGTGTATCCGTCACCGCGTCGTACGAACCGGTAATCCCACCGGTCGCCGTGAGGAAGACAAAAGAGTCGGTCATCTGGATGGTCTTCGTGAAATTGACAATGAGCGTGCCGCCGAGGCCCACTGCGCCGTTGACCCTGAGCAGGTCGCTTGAGCCGGGCCCGACGTCGATCAGTGTCGTGGAACCGGTGCCAAGACTGACATTGCCATTGACGGTCAGCGTGCCGATCGTGCCATTCGTGCCGGGAGCAACCGCGCTGAGGAGGAAGCCGACATTGCCATTGACCGTGCCCGTGCCCTGAAGCAAGCCACCGAACATCGCGACGCCGTTGGGGGCATTGTAGGTGCCGTCGACTTCGAAATTGCCGGCAAACACGTCGGTGCCGATCAGCGTCGTCAGCGAAGCTCCGTTCGCGATGGTGAGATTGCTCGTTGGGCCATTGATGGTCAGGTTGTCGATCGTGATCGGCGTGCCTGCCTGCAGCGTGATCGTGCCGGCTGCCGCGATCGTAACATCGTAATAGCGCGCCGGGTTGAGCGTTGCGACGTTGGCGTTGGTGTCGGTGACCAATTGGCCCGGCGAGGCGCCAGGTGCACCCTGGATGGCCACGCCGTTCACGAGGGCGGTGCCTTCCGGATTGAGCCAGTTCGACTGCGGGCTTGTCGAGCCGCCTCCGCCGGGTGGCGGGGTCTGCGGCGAGGCACAAGATTGTGCGGTTGCGCTCATGTCGTCCGAGTTGAGCGCATCGACACTGACGAGCGCCGCACCGCAATCCTGCACGCCGCCCGAAGCGACCATCGATTCGACAAGCGAGCGGAAGCCATCGATGCCCAGCGCACCGCCGAATGGCGTCGAACCGCCGGTAGCAACGCCGCTCTGGCCGGGATTGGCGGGAGCCGCCGGCGTCGGATTCGTCTCGACGCCGGTGACAATGTTGATGCAATCGTTGAAGTAGCAGACCTCGCCGAACCCGGGCGCAATATTGGCGGCGCCGGCCGCGGGCGTCGTCGGCAGCGCGTTGATTGTGTTGCCGTTGCTGTCGATCGTCAGATAGGCCGGATCGAGCGCCATCACGAAGGCGTTGGCGTCGGTCCAGTTGTGGTTGCCCGCCGTGCTGGTGACATACTTGTACGGGTTGTTGGCAATGATCCAGTCCCAGTACAGATAGAGCGGCTGATAGAACGACGTCGTGCCGTAGCTCGAGCCGGGCTGGGCGTTGTAGAAGCGGTCGCCGCCCGAGAGCACCGCGGCGATGGTCGGGGCCGCGAATTGCTGATCGATGATCAGCGGGCCGCCGGAATCGCCCGGCGCCGTGATGCCTTCGTTGGTGTAGGCCTGGTCGTGGAAGATGTTGAAGTCGAACTGGTTGGCCTGCGCCGTGTTGAACTTCGGATCGTTGAAATCCAGCATGTAGAGATTGGCGGGCAGGCCGTCGGGGGCGCCGAACAGGAACGTGTCCTGGTCGTCGAGGGAACCCAGCACGCTGACCAGATTCTCCGCGACGCGGCGCTTGAAGTCGATCGTGCCCTGGCCGGTCGAGCCGATGCCGTTGTCGCCGTAACCGGTGATGGTCGCATGCGTCGGCGCGGTCAGCGCGCTGAACAGCAGCGTCCAGGTCGGAATGCCGATTGCCGGCGTGTCGAGCGCCGCCATCGCGATGTCGGACTGCAGGAAGTTGTTGCCCAGCCCGATGGTGCAGCAATTGGTGTTGTAGACGACGAAGTTCGAGTTGTAGGCGTTGTTGCCCGTGCGGGTCAGATCCTTCGGACCGCCGCTCACGCCATTCAGCCACTGGCCGATCGCGGAATTGCCGGCCGCATTGTTGTTGACGTTGAAGAAGAAGCCGATCGGCAGGCCGCCATTCGCGGCGCCGTAGCCGGTGGCCGGCATGAATGCGGTTTCCGAGGGGTTCTCGTTCACGCAATGCGAGGCGAAGATCACGGTGCGCGGATTGATCAGTGTCGCCGTGCAAAGGCCGATGAAGCCGTTCTGCTCATCGACGACCATCTGGCCGATGCCGTTGACGTTCTGCGTGTCGATGTCCTGGGTCGTCGTGAAATTGTCGTTGATGACAATGGCCGAAGCCGGTGTGGCGATGGCGGCAAAACCTGCGAGTGCCGTCGCACCCAAGAACGCACTGCGGACACGCGCCAGATGGCGGCGATTGTTGCTTGTCATGAAGGTCCCCTACAGGAGCGGCACCAAGCCGCTCGTCGCCGCGAAGCTAGCAAAAAAAACTGTGGCCTTCGTGCCGCGATTCAAAAAAAAATCGAAAAATCGATAGCAATCTCATGGGGCTAGGGATCCCGGTTGAACGATTCAAACGCCACACCCGCAGCTTGACAGCGTATTGTTGCGCATTTGTAAGATTCTGGAATTTGGCTGCTCGCCGATGGGACTCGATTGGCCTGCCGCACGAAGCCCGCTAAGCGAATATCGACAACTTGGAACAGTCAGCAATGCGAATCGAACACTCTCCCAATTTGCCCGCCTTGCGGCGCGAATGGCTCGTCGCGCGAATCACTTGGGGGGTCGGTGGATTGCTGGTCATGGCGGTTGCCGGCCTGATATCGATCGACCTTCTTGCAGCGGGGCCGCCCCGACCGGCGGCTGTCTCCGCCCCGGCGCTAGCCGCGGCGAGGACGCAGGAGGATATCGCCATCTGCAATACGGCCCTGGCTGCGGTCCAATCGCTGGGCATTCTGCCGACATTCGCCGTCCGCGACGGTGACCAGACCAAGCCGGGCGGTAAGCCGGGGCGCTATGTCTGTGGCGCCAAGACCGACGCCGCCCACTACACCGTTGTCTTCGATCTCACCTGCAAGCGGCTCGGCGCGGCCGGCTGCATTGTGCCGCAAGAGGTGACCCAGGACGGAACGAGCATCTATCGCCGCCTGTGATGTGCGGCTACTTCACGCCACCCAGCTTGCAGATGTATTTCCATTGTTCAGGCGTGACGGGCTGGACCGACAGCCGCGCCTCGCGCACCAGCACCATGTCCTTCAATTTGGCGTCGGCCTTGATCTGCGCCAGCGTCACCGGCACCGGAAAATCCTTCACCGCTTTCACGACGACCAGCCCGAACCTGGCTGTCTCGTCGGTCGGATCGGGACGGTATTCGCCGATCACCTCGACGATTCCGACGATCCGCTTTTCGTCGCCGGTGTGATAGAAGAAGCCGAGATCGCCTTTCTTCATCGCCTTCATGTGCTTGGCGGCGGCAAAATTGCGCACGCCGCTCCACGGCTCGCCCTTGGCGCCCCTGGTCTTCTGCATGTCCCAGGAGAAGGATTCAGCTTCGGTTTTGAACAGCCAATATGCCATGACGTTCCTCAGAGTTTCGCGCCGCAATCGTTGAAGGTCATCTTCCAGGGCCGCACCTCGGAGTGCGCGAAGAGGCCGGCCTTCACATAAGGATCGTCGGCGTGCCAGCGCCGGGCGGCTTCCAGATCGGCGGCTTCGAAGACCATCAGGCTTCCCGCCATTTCATCCTTCGCGTTCAGGAACGGCCCGCCGATCCTGACGCAGGCGGTCTCGCGCGCATAGGCGAAATGCGCCTCGCGCGTCGCCAGGCGCAGGGCAAGCGAATCGGGCTTGTCGATGGCGGTAACGACAAACAGCATGCGAGCCCCATCTTGTCTTGCGGCGACACTAGCGCGCCATATCATTCCGGCTTCAGCGGCCGTCGCATCAGTCTTTCCAAAGCTGCGGCCGTGGGCAAGCCGGCGGCGAGAACCGCGGCCACGGTCTCCGCGATCGGAAGCTCGATGCCCTCACGCTGCGCGCGTGCGACCAGCGCCGGTGCGGTATCGACGCCTTCGGCGAGTGGCGTGCCGGGCGCCTCGAGTTGGGTGAGGGTCGCGCCCTGGCCGAGCTTGCGGCCGAAGGAGAAATTACGCGACGAGGTACTCGCCGCCGTGAGCACGAGATCGCCCAGACCGGACAATCCCATTAGTGTTTCCGCGCGCGCACCCAGTACCTCGCCCAGCCGGCTCAACTCCGCGAAGCTGCGCGCCAGCAGCGCCGCCCGCGCGCTCTCGCCCAGGCCGAGCCCGTCGGCGATGCCGCAACCGATCGCATAGACGTTCTTTGCCGCGCCACCGAGCGCCACGCCGGTGACATCGTCGCTCGCATAGGGACGAAACTGCGCGTGCGCGAGACTCGCCTGCAGCCGCTCGGCGATGTCGAGCCGTGCCGCCACTGTAACGGCAGTCGGCAGGCCGCGTCCCACATCATGCGCGAAGGATGGCCCCGACAGGATCGCAGGCTCCGCTCGCGGTGCGACCTCGCGCAGGACTTCGGTGAGCAGCAGTCCGGTCGTGCGTTCGATCCCCTTGGCGCACAGCGTCAGTGGCGTGGCGTCACGTAGATGTGGCGCGAGGGATCGCAGCGTTTCGCGCAGGTGTTGCGCAGGCACGACAATCAGGAGCGCGTCGGCGGCTGCAGCCTCGCTGATATCGCCGGTGGCATGGATCGCCGTGGGAAGGGCGATGCCGGACAGAAAAAGCATGTTCTCGTGGCTGCGGTTAATCGAATCGACCACAAGCGGCTCGCGCGCCCAAAGCACGGTTTTGCGGCCTGCCTGCGCCGCGACGAGTGCGAGCGCGGTTCCCCATGCGCCACCACCGATCACGCCAATTTTCCCGTAAGCCTCTGTCATATGTGTATTTTCCGCCCAGTCAGCAGTCGGAATTCATAACTGGAAGATTGAACGATTTGTTGATTATTCAGAAATCCCCACTATCTTAATGGCAACAAGAACAAACTCGCTTGGGTAGGAAACAGCCGATGGCCATAAAAGATACCGTTCGCGAGTGCATCGTCGATGCAGCCAAGAAGCGGTTCTCGCATTTTGGTTACTCCAAGACGACTATGGCGGAAGTCGCCAGCGACTGCGCCATGTCGCCTGGCAACCTCTACCGCTTCTTTCCAGGCAAGCTCGACATCGCCGAGGCGATCGCGACGGAAGACTATTCGCGCCATCTTGAGCATCTGCGCAAGCTCGCCGTCCAGCCGGGCAAGAACGCGCGCGACCGGCTGCACGACCTCCTGTTCGAGGAACTCCGGCGTACCTATCACAAGCTCGAACGCGATCCGCGCGCCTTCGAAATGGCGCGGGTAATCAGCCAGGAACGGCCAAGCTTCGCCAATTGGATGCTCGAAAACGAGCGCAAGAT
>DATEZM010000071.1:0-3139 GCA_035255625.1 Rhizomicrobium sp.
AATCGCGCCCGCGCCCCATGGCGGGGCCATCGCGTTCGAACAGGTGTCGTTCTCCTATGGCGCACAGCCGCCATCGGTGAACGGCGTATCCTTCGCCGTCGCGGCCGGCGCGAAGGTCGCTCTCGTGGGGCCGTCCGGCGCGGGCAAGAGCACGATCTTCAATCTACTGCTGCGTTTCTATGACATCGGGAGCGGCCGGATCACGATCGACGGCGGGGACATCCGCGACGTCACGCTGACATCGCTCCGGCGCAATATTGCGCTGGTGACGCAGGAAGCGATCCTGTTCGACGAAACGGTGGCGGACAATATCGGGCTGGGACGGTTGGACGCGACACGCGGAGACATCGAGCGCGCAGCGCGCGACGCGGCGGCGCATGACTTCATCCTGGCTCTTCCCCAAGGCTACGACACGCGCATCGGCGAAGGCGGCCTGAAGCTGTCCGGCGGCCAGCGCCAGCGCATCGCCATCGCCCGCGCCATGCTGCGCGACGCGCCGATCCTGCTTCTCGACGAAGCGACCAGCGCGCTCGACACCGAGAGCGAGCGCCAGGTGCAGGACGCGTTGAACCGGTTGATGAAGAACCGCACGACGATCGTGATCGCGCACCGGCTGTCGACCGTGCTCGATGCCGACTGCATCCATGTGCTCGACAAGGGCCGCATCGTGGAATCGGGACCGCATGCGATGCTGATGGCGCGCGGCGGCCTATATGCCCGTCTGTATCAGCACGACCTTGCTGATGAACCGGTGGCCGGCTGACCATGGCGCCAACCGGCATCCTGCTCTATCGGACCGCCACGCGCGTTCTGGCACCGGCAGCTCCGATCCTGCTGCGCAGACGGGGACGGCGCGGCAAGGAGCATGGCGACCGCGCCGCCGAGCGTCTTGGTCATGCGGGCGTGGCGCGTCCTGAAGGACGGCTGGTCTGGGTGCACGGCGCCAGCAACGGCGAATGCCTGGCAGCGCTGCCACTGATCGAAGCGCTGACGGAAAACGGCGTCAACGTGCTGATCACGAGCGGCACAGTCACATCAGCCGAACTGATGGACACACGGCTGCCGAAAGCGGCGATCCATCAATTCGTGCCGATCGACACTCCGGGCGCGACGGAGCGGTTTCTCTCGTACTGGAAGCCCGACGTCGGCCTGTTCGTCGACTCCGATCTGTGGCCGAACCTGATCCTGGGCGCGCATGCGCGCGGCGTGAAGCTGGCGCTGGTCAATGCGCGCATCTCGCAGCGCTCCTTCGCGGGCTGGCGCTGGGCGAGGAAGACCGTCGCGGCGATCCTGTCGGCGTTCGATGTCTGCCTTGCACAAGACGACGAGATCGCGGCGCGCTTCCGTGTGCTGGGCGCACCCGACGTCCGTGTCGTGGGAAGCCTGAAGGAAGATGCGCCACCGCTGCCCTTCGATGCCGATGCGCTTGCCGGACTCAAGGCCGCGATCGGTGCGCGGCCGGTGCTGTTGGCGGCGCAAACTCATCCCGGCGAGGACGAGACCATTCTGCCAGCGCATGATGCGCTCAGACGGACCCACCAGAACCTCTTAACGATTGTCGTGCCGCGGCATCCCGCGCGCGGCGCGGACATCGCCATGCTGTGCGACACGCGAAGCTGGGTGCGGCGCTCGGAAGGCGGCACAGTCACAGACGAGACCGCCGTCTATATCGCCGATACGATGGCCGAACTGGGGCTGTTCTACCGGCTCGCACCGTTCGCCTTCGTCGGCGGTACGCTGATACCTGTCGGCGGACACAATCCGCTAGAGCCCGCGCGGCTGCATTGCGCCGTCATGGCGGGGCCTCATGTTTACAACTCGGCGAGTGCGTTCCAGGCGATCTTCGCCGCGCAGGGACAGGGGCAGGTGCGTTCGAGCGCGGAGATCGCGACGTTGGCCGGCCGGCTGCTTGACAGCCCCGCCGAGGCGAGAGCGTTGGGCGACGCAGCGGCACGGGGCGCGGCATCGCTTGGCGGCGCCGTCGCCAAAACCATCGACGTGATCGATTCACTGCTGGCGCGCCATGCGCCCGCCTGATTTCTGGGCCCGCACGGATTTTGTCTCGCAGCTCGCGGTCGGCCTGCTGACACCGCTGGGCTGGTTCTATGGCTGGACCGTACGCTATCGCGCGGGTCACACCACGCCCTATCGCTCGGCGGCGAAAGTGATGTGTGTCGGCAATCTGACGGCAGGTGGCACCGGCAAGACGCCGATCGCGCTTGCCATCGCACGCGCCCTGATCGCACGCGGCGCCAAGCCTGTCTTCCTGACGCGTGGCTATGGCGGCCAGGTGCGTGGGCCGGCTTTCGTCGCCGCCGACGACCGTGCCACCCATGTCGGAGACGAGCCGCTACTGCTCGCCGCGGTCGCGCCAGTGATCATCTCCGCCGACCGCGCGGCCGGCGCCCGTCTTGCCGAGGAGCACGGCTACGACGTCATCATCATGGATGACGGGCATCAGAATTTTTCGCTGGCGAAGGATTTGTCGCTGGTTGTCGTCGACGCCGAGGTAGGCTTCGGCAACAACCGGGTGCTGCCGGCAGGGCCGTTGCGCGAACCGGTGCGCCAGGGCCTGGACCGCGCCGACGCCGTGATCGTCAGCGGTGCCGGAACGCCAGCGCTCGACGGCTTCTCGCGGCCGGTTATCCGCGCGCGGCTGGTGCAGGACGACAGCATCGTGCGGAGCGGCGCGGCGGTCGTGGCGTTTGCCGGCATCGGCCGTCCGGCAAAGTTTTTTGCGACCCTCGCCCAACGCGGCGTGCGTCTGGTGGAACAGCGGCCCTATGGAGACCACCATATCTATACCCAGGCCGAGATCGCCCGATTGAAGGCACGGGCCCGCGCAACCGACGCGATCCTCGTCACCACCGAGAAGGACTATGTGCGCCTGACGCCGGCGGAACGTGAGGGAATTGTCGCGGTTCCGGTACAAACGCGGTTCGAGGACGAAACCGTGCTGGACGGTTTGCTTGACAGGCTGCGCACGCGTGGGCTACCGCCCAAAGCCTAATGACCGACAGGCCAAACCTGCCGTTCGCGATGAAGCTGCGCTACGGCGCGGAGTCAGCGGCGTTCTTTGCCTTCATCGGCTTGTGCCGGCTGCTCGGGCTGAGAGGCTCCTCCGCCGTCGGCGGCTTCA
>DATEZM010000072.1:0-2249 GCA_035255625.1 Rhizomicrobium sp.
GTGATTGGTCGAATTGATCTTGCGGATGGTGCCGACCGGTATGCCGCGCTCGGTCTCATAGCGCGCGAAGGCCTCGAACGGCGAGGTCGTGAACACCCCGCCGAAATCCCAAATCACAGCCTTGATCATGTCGTTCCTCGAAATGCTTGCGTCAAGAAGCAGGGCACGCCCTAATCGGTCAAGGCCACGGGTGACAGAATGGGATTGAGCTTCCGCAAGGCATCGTATGAGCCGGGCATCGCCGGATTCGGCAACGGCTGCTTCGCCTATCTGCAGCCGGATGGCGGCTGGGGCTTCTCCAATGCCGGACTGGTGACAGATGGCGGCGATGCGCTGCTGATCGACACCATGTTCGACACCGCGCACACGCGCGCGATGCTGGACGGCTTCGCCAAGGCGTCGGACGCGAAGATCGGCACGCTGGTCAACACGCATCACAATGGCGATCACTGCTACGGCAATGGCTGCCTCGATTGCGAGATCGTGGCGACGGTGGGCGCGGCGGAAGCGATGAAGCACGAGACGCCGCGCGGTCTGGCGCAGTTCATGAAGGCGGCGCCGGGCATGGGAGTGACCGGGGAATATCTGGTCCACTGCTTCGGCGATTTCGATTTCGACAACTGCGCGGTGCGCGCGCCCGACACCACCTTCACCGGCCGCGCCGCGCGCATGGTCGGCGCCAAGCGCGTCGAGCTGATCGAAGTCGGCCCGGCGCACACCGGCGGCGATGCGCTGGTCTATGTCCCGGCCGACAAGACGCTGTTCACCGGCGACATCCTGTTCATCGACGGCCACCCGATCCTGTGGGCGGGGCCGGTGGCCAACTGGATCGAAGCTTGCGAAATGATCGAGGCGATGGACGTCGAGACCATCGTGCCCGGCCATGGTCCCATCACCGATAAGCGCGGTGTGGCGCGGGTGAAGGACTATCTCGTCTACATCCGCGACGAGGCGAAGAAGCGCTACGATTCCGGCATGGGCGCGCTCGAGGCAGCACGCTCCATCGCGCTCGACGATTTCGCGGGCTGGGGCGATGCCGAGCGCATCGCCGTCAACACTGCGACGCTCTACCGCGAATTCGGATCGAAAGACGCGCCCGCCGACGCCGCCACGCTGTTCGGCTGGATGGCGCAATTGTGGAAGGACCGCAAATGACCGTCATCGTCTACGAGCATCCGCTCAGCCCTTACGCGCAGAAGGTCAAGATCGCGCTCGACGAGAAGGGCGTGGCCTATGAGACCAAGATGCCGGCCGCGATCGGCTCGGGCCAGCCCGACCAGGAATTCCTGAAAGCCAATCCGCGCGGCGAGGTGCCCGCGCTGATCGATGGCGACACGCGCATCTTCGATTCGACCATCATCCTCGAATATATCGAGGACAAATGGCCCACGCCGGCGCTGTTGCCGAAATCACCCGCCGCGCGCGCCACGGCACGCACCATCGAAGAGGTGATGGACACGCATTTCGAGCCGATCAACTGGGGCATGGGCGAGATCCGCTGGTTCAAGCGCGCGCAGGGCGAGCGGGCGCGCACCATCGAGGCAAAGGCGGCGATGCAGGCGCGCGGCATCTATCAATGGCTGGCGCGGCACCTGGGTGAGAGGACCTGGTTCAACGGCGACAGCTTCGGCTGGGCCGATTTGTCGGTCGTGCCTTATCTCAACGGCGCGCTCGGCAGCGGCTTCGCACCCGACCGCGGTTCGCCGTTGAGCCGCTGGCTGGAGCGCGCCAATGCGCGCCCTTCGGTGCAAAAGTCTGCGAAGGCGGCGGCCGATGTGCTGGCGAGCATGGCGAACGTCGCCGGCGCAGTCGAAAGCGGCATGTTCAAGCGCGAATATCGCGATCACCGGCTGGAATGGATGATCCGTTCCGGCGGCATCGACGTGGTGCTCGAAGGCCTCGCCAAGAACAATATCCGCTTCTCCAACGATCTGAGCTGAATCATGACCGACGAAATCATCCTGCACAATTATCCGAATTCGCCGTTCTCCGAAAAGGTGCGCGTCGCCTTCGGTATCAAGAAGCTCGCTTGGCGCTCCGTCGTGCAGCCGGTGATCATGCCCAAGCCCGATCTCATTCCGCTGACCGGCGGCTATCGCAAGATTCCCGTGATGCAGATCGGCGCCGACATCTTCTGCGACACGCAGATCATCCTGCGCGAACTGGATCGCCGCTTTCCCGAACCCAGCCTGTCGCCGCAGAACAAGGGCGCGCCCTATGCCATCGGCTTCTGGGCCGACCGCCAGGTG
>DATEZM010000073.1:0-5750 GCA_035255625.1 Rhizomicrobium sp.
CTGATAGGCGGAATACTTCGCGAGCCACACATGGTCGGCGGGCTTGTCGGGATCGCCGTACTCGCCAATCCACGACGCGCCGGCGCCGAAATGGGTGTAGCGCAGCATGTCGATCAGCGGCCGCTGGCACACCACTGCGGCCAACAGATCGGGATGCTGGGTCATCGTCACCGTGGTGAGGATGCCGCCATTCGATGCGCCGACGATGCCGAGATGGCGCGGCGTCGAGAAACCGCGGCGCTCGACATCGCGCGCCACGGCGGCGAAATCGTCGAACGCCTTCTGGCGGTTCTGGTTCAGCGCCGCCTGGTGCCAGGCCGGCCCGAATTCGCCGCCGCCGCGGATATTCGCCACCGCGATGGCGCCGCCCTTGCTCAGCCACACCTGCCCAGCATCGAGCGGACGGTGACCATCATTCCAGTACCAGGGCACGATCGCGTCCTCGAAGCCACCATAGGAATAGAGGATGGTTGGCAGCGGGGCTTTGCGGTCCTTCGGATGGATGAAGAAGTACGGCACCTTGGTGCCGTCTTTCGACGTCACCCAGAACTGGTCGGTGGCGAGGCTGCTAGCGTCGAACACCGGCGCCTGTGATTTGATCGCGACCGGCGCAGTCGCGCCGTCGGTCGCATAAAGCGTCGGCGGCGTGAGGAAGCTCTCATAGGTGAAGAGCGCGTCCGGCCCCCAGTCGTCGGTCGCGGCCACCGCGGTCGCGCCGCCGGATGGCAGATCGAGCCGCGTGTCGTGCCATACGGTTCCATCCGAACGGAACGCATGCACCGAGCCCGTGACATCGTGAAAGATCGAGGCATAGACGGCGTCGCGACCCGCGCGCGCGCTGTCGATGGTGTCGTGCGTGCCTGGCGTGTAGAGCGTGGTGAAGGATGCCGGCGCGGGCGTCGGTTGCGACGGCGGCGACTTTCCTTCGGACGAAGCGACCATCTCCTCGCCGGCCGGGCGATAGGCGACGAGCGAGCCTTGCGGAATCGCGGCGGCGCCGGGTGGTGTCCACGCATCGCGCAGGGTGAAGATCAGCGCGCCGTTTGTCGTGCCGTGCAGCACCGCGCCCGGCGGCAGCGGCAGCTTCATCGTCGTCCCGTCCGATGACACTTGGTAGAATTCGCTGGTGAAGAACGTCAGACCGCGAGCGATCAGCGCATAGACGGCGTTGGGGTTGCGGAACACGATAGGCCGCGCCGAGACATCGCCGGCCTCGGCCTCGAAGATCGTCTTGGCATCAGCGATCGGCGTGCCGCGATGCCAGAGCTTGACGAGGCGCGGATAGCTCGACTTGGTCATCGTGCCGGGGCCGAAATCGGTACCGAACAGGATCGTGTCCTTGTCGAGATAGGTCGCGTCCAGCTTGGCCAGGGCGAGCGTGAAGCCGTCCTTCACGAAAGCCTTGGTCTTGAGATCGAACTCGCGGATCGTCGTCGCATCGCCGCCACCGGGCGACAGACGCACCAGGCAAAGATCGCTGTCCGGCGCGCAATCGGCGCCCTGCCACACGAATTGCGCATGCTCGTCGGCGTCGAGCTTGTCGACATCGAGCAGCGTCTCCCAATGCAGCGTCGCCGAGCGATAATCCGCCACCGTCGTGCGCCGCCACACACCGCGGACATGCGCCGTATCCTGCCAAAAATTGTAGACGAGACCGTGGTCGATCCGGCCGAGCGGCAGACGGTCGGGCACGTCGAGCGATTTCAGGATTGCGGCGTAGTCGTCGGCGTAGCGCGGGTCCGATTTCAGCGCTGCGTCGCTGCGCGCGTTCTGCGCCTTGACCCAGGCGAGCGGCTTGGCGCCGTGAATGTCGGAGAGCCAGAAATAAGGATCGTTGTCGGCCAGCGACGCGAGGGCCGAAGCAGTAAGAAAGGCTGATGCCAAGGCGAAAACAATCGCGCGAACGCGCATCGGTGGTTCCTCCTACCGCAACCCCAGCTTCTGCTTCAGATACACAAACGTCAGGGCCCACATCTCCGCGGCCTGTCTGTGGGTGGCGCCGGCGCTGTGGCCACCATCGGTGTTCTCGAAGAACAGCACATCGTAGCCCATCGCCTCCATCTTCGCCGCCATCTTGCGCGCATGCACCGGCGTGACGCGATCGTCGCTCGTCGCAGTCGTGAAGAGGATCGGTGGATATTTCACGCCTGGCTTCACGTTCTGATAGGGCGAGTATTTCAGGATATACGCGCGCGCCGTGGGATCGGCCGGATCGCCATATTCGTCGGCCCAGGATTGTCCCGCGCCGATCTGCGTGTAGCGGATCATGTCGACCAGCGGCACCTGGCACACCACCGCGCCGAAAAGATCGGGATGCTCCACCATCGTGGCGGAGACGAGCAGCCCACCATTGCTGCCGCCGACGATGCCGAGCTTGGCTGGCGTGGTAAGTCCGCGCTTGATCAGATCCTGCGCCACAGCGGCGAAGTCGTCGAAGGCGCGCTGATGGTTCTCGAACCGCGCCGCTTCGTGCCAGGCCGGCCCGAACTCGCCGCCGCCGCGGATATTGGCCACGACATAGATGCCGCCATGGGTCAGCCACAGCATGCCGAAATTCGCCGAATAGGACGGCGTCAGCGAGATCTCGAAGCCGCCATAGCCGTACAGGACCGTCGGCGCCGGGCCGGCGAGCGTCTTCGGCCGCGTCACGAAGTATGGGATCATCGTGCCGTCGGCGGATTTCGCCTCGAATTGTTCGGTGACGAGGCCGGAGGAGTCGAAGCGCGCGGGGAGGGCCTTGATCTCGGCCGGCTTGTTGTCGCCCTTGTCGAAATAGAGCGTCGAGGGCTTCAGATAGCTCTCGAAGGTGAACATCGCCTCGGGCCCGAAATCATTGGACGCGATGATGTGGGTCGAGCCATTGGCCGGCAGGTCGAGCGTGTCGTGTTGCCAGTCGCCGCCGTCGAGCGGCCGGAAGACATGAATCGAACCTGTGACATTGTCGAAGATCGAGGCGTAAACCGCATCGCGACCGGTTGCGACTTCCTCGACCGTGCTGCGCGGTCCCGGCGCATAGAGCGTTATCGGCGCACCGCCGTCGGTAGACATCGCGACCAGCGCGCCTTGCGGATAGGTATTGGACGGCGTCTTCCATTCCTTGCGCAGCGTGAAGATTATCTGATCGCGCACCATGCCCTGGATCACAGTGGAGAGCGGCAGGTCGAGCTTGGTCAGCGCACCGTCCGGCGCGACATGGAAGTATTCGTTCTCGAAGAAGCTGACGCCGCGCACCACCATGGCGTAGACACCATCGGCGCCGTTCATGACCTGGGTCTGGACCGCAATGTCTTCCGGCGTGCCCTCCTTCAGCGTCTTTGCCGCGGCGATGGGCTGGCCGCGCTTCCACATCTTCACGATGCGCGGATAGCCGGACTTGGTCATCGTGCCGGGGCCAAAATCTGTGTCGAACAGGATCGTGTCGTCGTCGAGCCAGCTTGCGTCCGACTTGGCATGAGCGAGTTCGAAGCCGCCCTTCACGAAGGTCCGGGTCTGCAGATCGAATTCGCGGACGACATGCGCGTCGCCGCCGTCGCGTGACATGAAGACAAGGCAGTGCCTGAGATCGTTGGTGCAGCTCGCGCCCTTCCAGATCCAGTTTTCGTGTTCGTCGGCGGCGAGCTTGTCGACGTCGATGATGGTCTGCCAGTGCGGCGTGGCCGTCGCGTAATCGGCGATGGTGGTACGGCGCCACACGCCTTTGGGGTTCGCAGCGTCCTGCCAGAAATTGAACACACTGTCGTGGACGATGCTGCCATAGGGAATGCGGTCGGTGGCGTCGAGCACCTTGAGCACCGCGTTGTGATCCTGGGCGTAGCGCGGATCGGCCTCGAGCACTGCGCGGGTGCGCGCGTTCTGCTCCGCCACCCAGGCGAGCGGCCTTTCGCCATGAACGTCTTCCAGCCACAGATAGGGATCAGTTTCCTCGGCCATCGCCACCATTCCGGTCAGAGCCACAAACCCCAGGATGAGGGTGGCGATCACGCGTCTGCGCATCAAAGTCCCCGCGAAACGGAAAACCGGGGCGTACGAACCGCCATTTCGCTGGCGATGCAAGGGTGTTGACCCTATATAGCGCCCATGACGCGGTTCCTGAAAATGCACGGGCTGGGCAACGATTTCGTCGTCTTCGACGCGCGAAATCAACCCCTTGTGCTGGTTGAAGCGGCCGCGCGCGCCATTGCCGACCGCCGCCGCGGCATCGGCTGCGATCAGGTGATTGTGATCCGCCCAAGCCCCGACGGCGCCGACGCCTTCATGCAGGTGCGCAACGCCGACGGCGGCGAAGTCGAGCAATGCGGCAACGCCACGCGCTGCGTCGCGCGACTGTTGATGGACGAGACGGGAAAGATTTCGGTGCGCGTCGACACGCTGGGTGGATCGCTTTTGTGCAGCGATGCCGGCGGCGGCGATGTCACGGTCGACTGGGGCAAGGCGAAGCTCGCCTGGCACGAGGTGCCGATGGCGAAGGCCACTGACACCGACCGCTTCCTGCTCGAAGTCGGCGGCGAGAAGATCGAGGCGAGTGCGCTGTCGGTCGGTAATCCGCATGTCGTGCTGTTCGTCGAAGACGCCGCCAAGGCGCCGGTGGCCGAGCTCGGCCCGCGCATCGAGACCCATCCGATGTTCCCGTCGCGCACCAATGTCGAATTCGTCAGCGTCGAAGGCGCGGACCGGCTGCGCATGCGGGTGTGGGAGCGTGGCGCCGGCATCACCGAGGCCTGCGGCAGCGGCGCCTGTGCAGCGGCGGCGGCCGCATTCCGGCGCGGGCTGGTCGGCCGCAAGATGGACATCGTGCTCGATGGCGGCACGCTGCACCTGGAAGTGCGCGAGCGCGACGATCATATCCTGATGACCGGCCCCTCCGCGCTCAGCTTCGCCGGCGACGTCGATCTGAAGGCGCTGGTCGCGTGACCGAGATCATCACCTTCGGCTGCCGCCTGAACGCCTATGAGTCCGAGGCGATAAGGATGCGCGCCGGCGGGCTCACCGACACGGTGATCCTCAATACCTGTGCCGTGACCGCCGAAGCGGTGCGCCAGTCGCGCCAGGCGATCCGCAAAATCCGCCGCGAGAAGCCCGGCACGCGCATCGTCGTCACCGGTTGCGCCGCGCAGAGCGAGCCGCAGACCTATGCCGCGATGGACGAAGTCGATCTTGTGCTCGGCAATGCGGAAAAATTCGATGCGCGCTCCTATGCCGATGGCGGCGAGCGCATCCGCGTCAACGATATCTTCTCGGTGCGCGCGACTGCGGGCCAGATGGTCGACTGTTTCGAAGGCCATACCCGCGCCTTCCTGCAGGTGCAGAATGGCTGCGATCACCGCTGCACCTTCTGCGTCATCCCGTTCGGGCGCGGCGCCTCG
Source organism: Rhizomicrobium sp. (assembly GCA_035255625.1). Lineage (GTDB taxonomy): Bacteria > Pseudomonadota > Alphaproteobacteria > Micropepsales > Micropepsaceae > Rhizomicrobium. The sequence goes on from DATEZM010000073.1 coordinate 5,364, forward strand.
CGCAGCGTGGCGATGGGATCGGTGGTCGCCGAGGCGCGGCGGCTGACGGAGGCCGGCTATCCCGAACTGGTCCTGACCGGCGTCGACCTGACGGCCTATGGCGCCGATCTGCCGGGAACACCCACGCTCGGTGCACTCGCGCGCAAGATCCTGCGTCTGGTGTCCGAGGTGAAACGGCTGAGGCTCTCCTCCATCGACAGCATCGAGGCAGACTCCGAACTTCTGCGTGCCATCGCCGAGGAAGAACGGCTGATGCCGCATTTCCACCTTTCCGTGCAGTCGGGCGACGATCTGATCCTGAAGCGCATGAAGCGCCGTCATGCCCGCGCCGATATCGTTGCGTTCTGCGAGAACGTGCGTCGTCTTCGCCCCAATGCCGCGTTCGGC
>DATEZM010000074.1:0-7557 GCA_035255625.1 Rhizomicrobium sp.
GGCGCACCATGAAATTCCTGATCCGGGCTTTGCTGGCGGCGCTGGCGCTGGTAGCGCCCGCATTCGCCGATGACACGCCGCTCGATCCGGCGGCAGGATACTTCCAGATCGTTCATTCCGTCGTTCCCGGTGTGTGGGTCCTGACCCAGCCGAAATTCCAGGTTCAGCCCGACGGCAATGTCACAGTGATCGAACAGAGCGACGGGCTGGTGCTGGTCGATGCCGGCGGTTCGGCCGGCTCGGGACGCCGCATCGTGGAGATGGTGCGGGGGCTCAGTGCGAAGCCCGTGAAGGCAGTCATCATCAGCCAGTGGCATGGCGACAAGGCACAAGGCCTTACGGAAATTCTCAAAGCATGGCCGAATGCGCGCACGATCTCGACCGCAGTGACACAAGCGCACCTCGCCAAACCCGCGACCATGAACACGCCGGGCGCGCCGGACGCCGCCGCCAATGACCGCCAGCAGAAACTGATCAAAGCCTTCTCGGCGCAACTTGCGAACGTCGCCGCGAAGCAATCCACCGCCACGATGCGGGATCACTATGCCGAGCTCAGCCGCGTCATGGCGCAGTGGGCGCGCGACATGGATGGCACGCTGACCATTCCGACCAGGGAAACCTTCGCGGAGCATTTGGCGATCGACGATCCGCGCGCGCCGGTGCGGGTGATGTTCCTCGGCCGCGCCGACACCGACGGCGACGCCATCGTCTGGCTGCCGAAGCAGCGGATTCTCGTGACCGGTGAAACCGTGATCCTGCCGTTTCCCTACGGCTTCCAGAGCTATCCGTCGGACTGGATCGGTGTGCTCAAAAAGCTCCGCGTCATGCCATTCCGCATCCTGATACCCGGCCATGGCCTGCCGCAGACCAATGGCGTTCAGATCGACCATATTCTTGCAGCGCTGGAAGACATCCGCGCACAGGTGCGGCCGCTGGCGAACCTGACGCTGGAGCAGGCGCAAGCGGGAGTCGATGCCACGACGCAGCGGCACATCTTCGCCGGCGACGATCCTTGGCTTGCCCATTGGTTCGATGAATTCTGGCTGAAGCCGATCATTGCCTCCGCCTACAAGGAGGCGAAGGGCCAACTGATCGTGCAGGACCTACGCGGCTGACCCCGCGGACTGCGCAGTCCCGGCCGTTTACTTTATCTTCCGAACCGGAACGCAACGCCGGCGTTGCTTGACGCGCGCGCGCCGCTTGGCTGGAATCACGGCTTCGAGCACCGGGGGGATGTGCATGCCGCAGATCGAAGCCAATGGTATCCAGCTGGAATACGTCTCTTATGGACGCGAAGACGCCGAGACGGTGCTGCTGATCATGGGGCTCGGCGCCCAGATGACGCGCTGGCCCCTGCCGCTCATCCAGCAATTGCTCGACAAGGGCTATCGTGTCGTGACGTTCGACAACCGCGATGTGGGACTCAGCCAAAAGTTCGATGCGGCCGGTCCCGCCGATTTCGGCGCCATCGTCGCCGCGCGCATGGCGGGAAAGCCCGTGGTCGCGCCCTACACGCTCGACGACATGGCGAAGGATGCCACCTGTCTGCTCGATGCGCTGAAGATTGAGCGCGCCCACATCGTCGGTGCCTCGATGGGCGGCATGATCGCGCAGATGGTCGCTGCCAACCATCCGCACAAGGCGCTGTCGCTCACCTCGATCATGTCGTCGACCGGCAACCCGTCGCTGCCGCAGGCCAAGCCGGAGACGATGGCGTTGCTCGTGACGCGGCCGCCGGCCGACGACTTCAAGGCGCAGGTCGAGCATGCGGTCAGGACGCAGATCGCCGTCTCGAGTCCTGGCTATCCGCCCGACCCCGGCCAGCTGCGCCATCAGACGGTCGGCGATCTCAACCGCTCGAACTATCCGGTCGGTGTCACGCGCCAGATGGCGGCGGTGATGGCGAGCGGCGACCGGCGCGAGGTGGTGAAGACAATCGCGGCCCCCACTGTCGTGCTGCATGGCGCCGACGATCCGCTGGTGCCGGTCGAGGCCGGTCACGACACGGCGGCTGTGATTCCGGGCGCTGAGCTGCGCGTTATTCCCGGCATGGGCCACGATCTGCCGGCGCCGCTGCTTGCGGCCGTCGTCGACGCCATCGACGCCGCCGCGAAACGTGCCCGCGCCGCACGAAACAAGTGATATAAGCGGCGGAGCGGGGGAAGCCATGCGCATTTTGAGATGGATTGCCGGTATTGTCGTGCTCGTTGTCGTGGCGGTGGCGATCGTGTGGTTCACCCGTGGCGACACCGCCAAGTTCCCGGCGATCGCTGGCTATGGCCCCAAACCCGTCCTGCCGGCGCCGAACCCGACGCTGATCCCCACCATCAACCAGGCCAATGGCATCGGATGGGCGACAGGCGCAAAACCAACGCCGGCGGCGGGCCTCGCCGTCACCGCCTTCGCCGACAAGCTCGACCATCCGCGCTGGCTCTATGTTCTGCCAGACGGCGACGTGCTGGTGGCGGAGACCAATACGCCGCCGCATCCCGACGACATGAAGGGCGTGCGCGGCTTCGTCGCCGGGGTCATCATGGGCGGCGCGGGCGCCGGCACCGCCAGCCCCAACCGCATCGTCCTGCTGCGCGACACCAAGGGCAACGGCGTCGCCGACAAGCAGTTCGTGTTTTTCTCCGGCCTGAACTCGCCGTTCGGCATGACGCTGATCGGCAACGATTTCTACGTCGCCGACACCGATGCGGTGCTGAAATTTTCCTATCACAAGGGCGACACGTCGATCGCGGCCAAGGGCGTCAAGATCGTCGATCTGCCGGCGGGCACGATCAACCATCACTGGACCAAGAACATCATCGCCAGCCGCGACGGCACCAAGCTCTACGTCACCGTCGGCTCGAACTCCAATGTCGGCGAGAACGGCATCGCCGCCGAGGCCGGTCGTGCCGCGATCTGGGAGATCGACCTCAAGACCGGTCAGCACCGCGTCTTCGCCTCGGGCCTGCGCAATCCCAACGGGTTGGATTGGGAGCCGGACACCGGCGCGCTGTGGACCGCGGTCAATGAGCGTGACGAGATCGGCAGCGATCTGGTCCCCGACTACATGACGAGCGTGAAGGACGGCGCCTTTTATGGCTGGCCGTACTCATACTACGGCCAGCATGTCGACACGCGCATGCAACCGCAGCGGCCCGACCTCGTGGCCAAGGCGATCGCGCCCGATTATGCGCTCGGCGCGCACACCGCCTCGCTCGGTCTGGTGTTCTCCGACGGCGCCACACTCGGCCCGGCCTACCGGCACGGCGTCTTCGTCGCCCAGCACGGGTCGTGGAACAGAAATCCGCGCGCCGGCTATCGTGTGATCTATGTGCCTTTCACTGTGGGCATGCCGAGCGGCCCGCCGCAGGAGGTGCTGACGGGCTTTCTCTCGCCCCAGGGCGAAGCGCAGGGGCGTCCCGTCGGCCTGGCGCTTGCGGCAGATGGCTCACTCCTCGTCGCCGACGACGTCGGCGACGCGATCTGGCGGGTGGCGAAGGCGCGTTGAAAGGTCGGGCAACTTTCCCTATGGTCCGGCGCCTTTCAAACATTGGGGCGTCGCCAAGCGGTAAGGCACCGGATTTTGATTCCGGCATTCGAAGGTTCGATCCCTTCCGCCCCAGCCAATACTATTTCCCTAGAGATGGCCTGCGAACGCGTTGAAATACGACAGCAGGGTCGTGCCGATATTCTGCACCGCGGTGAAGATCACGATCGAGACGATGCCGGCGATCATGGCGTATTCAATCGCCGTGGCGCCGGACGTATCGCTGATGAAGCGAGTCACAACGGATTGTGCGGGCGTCGGGCGCGGCAGCGGCGTCGGCAGGGAATCGTTCGCGGGTACAAGCTTGTCTGTGTCAACGTGAAGCATCGCACGCTCCGTTTGCATCGGTTCGGGACGACAATCGCCCGCGTTCGCCGGGAACGGGTCCCGCACCTGATCTCCTCGCATGGATCGTGCCTGTCCCGTTTCGGGATTTGTTCTGGTTTAAAGAAGGTTCACGTACCAATCAGCTGGCGGGATCGCCTAAGCCAAAGCACAGGCCGCAACAGCTATCTCTGCGACTGACCTTTCGCGACAAGACGTGATAGCGTGACCGCATGGCCAAAACTCCCCGAAGCCGCAGGCGGAGCGTCAAGCGCGACGATTCCTTTGAGGCTGTCGCGATGCGGCCGGGCGCCGACGAGTCGAAAGAGCGTTTCGAGGCGAAGCTGGGCAAGATCGCGAAGAGTGGCCACGCTGGTCGCTTACCAGAACGGTCGGATGCTGTGAGCGGCAAAACGGGATAGTCGCCAGAAACACCTCTTAAGGCTGCGAAGACGAAGCCCAAAACAGGGAAACTCAAATGATTCCGGAACCGGTCGCGGCCCCGAAAAAGGCAGATTGGGGCAGTTTCTCAGTTTGAGAATTCTACGATTTGGTGGTCTGTTTTTGGTGGGTAGGTACTGAAGGCGTAGCCTGCATGCCCGAAATTCTCGAACGCAACAAACGCGGCTTTGGTATCGGATATTGGCTTGTGGTCGCCGTCGGTATGGCGGTGCTTGCGGCCTATCTCGCCGCGTCTTGTGCGCTGAAGGTCTTTTGCTGAAGCGGCCTGCTATGCGGCTCGTCGGTCCCGCCAGCCCTGACCGTGGGTTTGTCAAAGATAACATCGCCTTAAAGAATCCCTGCCGCTCCAGCTAGCCGCCACGGCAAGCGTGAAAGGCGCGCGCGACGCCGCAATTGTCCCCGGCTTCCCATTAGTCTGCGCGTGGCACGTTGTATTCTGTGAACGCCGTCGCCTGGAAGGCGGGCATCGGTTCGCAGCGCGCCAGCAGCCTGTCCAGTGCCGGATAGTGTCCGAGTGGGATCAGTTCCGGCGCGTTCACCTTGAGATAGAACAACAGGCACGCCGCGGTGATCTGCGACTGGTCGAGGCGTTCGCCGTCCGGCCAGTCGGCGGTATCGAGCGCATCGAGTGCGCCGACCGCCTGCGTGCGGCAGCGCTCGATCCACTCGGGCCAGCGGTAGCGCTGCGGCCGCACCAGGCGCTCATACACCACGCCGCCGCCGGCTTTATCGATTGCGCCGGTCGCCAGCGCGATGCGCCGCAGACACGCGCGCCGCCCCGCGCCGGCGTGCGGGATCAGCGCACGCCCCGGTCCCACCCTCTCGTCGATATGGTCGAGGATGGCGGCGGAATCGATCAGCACCTCGCCGTCCTCCAGGATCAGCGAGGGAATGCGCCCGAGCGGATTGGTGCGGCGCATGTCGTCGAAGTCGCCGAACACCGAGCGGGTATCGTGCACATAGGGCAGGTCGAGCAGCCGAAGCGACACTGCCACGCGCCGCACATAGGGTGAATCGTACTGGCCGACCAGGATCATGGCGCTACTGTTCCGTGCCTATAGAATAGGTCCGATATAACCCGCGGTCATGCAGGGGCATGGCAGCAGCGGATGGCCTGCCGACCGAAGCTGCGCGGGGCGAGGGCGGTCCCCTTCGCCGAGGCTTCGGGGGACGACCAACCATCGCTGCTGCGCAGCGCAGGTTGGTCGGAGAGAGAGGATTCGAACCTCCGGCCCCTAGCTCCCGAAGCTAGTGCTCTACCAGGCTGAGCTACTCTCCGATGCCGACTGGACGCCGGGCAGCGCCGCACTCGTCCGCCGGGTGGCCCGGCGCGGGAGGCGACCTTATATAGAGGGCGTTTCGGGCTCGCAACCGGCGCTGAAGCCAGCCTGATCGTGCGAGAATCTGACCCTCTTGGCACCGTTATGGCTTGTTTTTCTCCTCACCTGCCTGCGCCTCCGCAATCGCGCGGTGCCAGTCTTTGACGAACAGGTGCAGGAACAGGAGAGCGGCCGGCGTCGGACTTACGGCGAGCAGCAATTCGGCGATGGGCGACACCATACCGTTGCGATCGGCCCATGCCGCTGCCGCATAGAACGGTATCCCGACATACAAGACGATGACGGCCCCGGAGGGCCTCGCCAGACGTCCGAAGGATCCGAGTTCGCGCTCCTGGCGCGCCATGCGAACTTGCACGAGCACCGCGCCCAGAGACATCGCGAGATAGAAGCTGGCGTAATAGAGCCAAGGCCAGAACTCCTTGAGCCCGACAAACCCGTTGCCGATCAGAAGCGGCACCGGCGTCAGGAACACGACGAGACTGTCGTCCAGCGTCGGTATCCGGAGCCGCGAGATGCCGATATGGGCGAGAAAAACCCAGCTGGTCAGGGCGCATGTCCCCATCGCGAAGATCTGGCCCCAGGTGCGCAGCGTGCCGACGTCGAGCGGCCAGAGCGTCATACGCGAATGTGCCTCCGCGGTGAGATCGGAGAAGCACAGCGCGATCAGCACGCTGAGCAGCGTGATCGAGAGCGTGGGAAATTGATTCTTGATGCGATCTTCCAAATTCACGGCGTCCCCCAGAACAGCAATTGCCTGTCATACCGCTTATGATCAGTGCCCCAAAGCCGTCGATTGGCAGGACACGCAAAGAAAAAGCCCGCGGATCGTGCGATCCGCGAGCTCTTCCGGTGAGACGTGACAGGCGCCTAGAACAGCACGCCGGTCTCGAACATGCCGCGGAACTGGTCGGACTTGTTGCCGAGCACTCCAAAGCCGGTGACTGCGCTTCCGAGGCTGACATAGCTGAGGTCTAGCCGGGCGAAGAGTTGCTTCCACTGATAGGTCGGCGTGACCGTGAAGGAGACGGCGTTGCTGCCTGGGCCGTAACCCAGGATGTCCGGGGTCGCGAACACGCCCTTGGTGCCGGTCTCCGATTCATACTCGATGCGGCCGGCCAGCTTCCAATTGTCGTCGAAAGAGTACGACGCCAGGATCGCGCCTCCGACGACGGAGGAGCCCTTGCCGAAGAACACCTTGGGCGTCTCGTTGTACTGGATGTACGGGCTGATCACCCAGTTGCCGGAGGTGTGCGTCCAGATCAGGTCATAGACGCTGCCGCTGTCGAGAAAGCTGACATTGGGATTGCCGACATTGCCGCCGGCCGAGAACACCGCCGTGTCCTCGCTGGTAACGGCGTAGGAGATGAGGCCGGAGATCCAGTCCCACTTCTTCGCATAGGTGCCGTCGTTCCAGGAGAGCGAGACCGTGATCGGGCCATGGGTCCAGTTGGCTTGGACGCCGGTGCTGACCGCCGGCTCGGTGTTCCACAGAAGCCCGCGCTCGACGTTCATGTTCTGAAAGGTGAAGGTGTATTCGTTGCCGATCAGCGTCGGCAGCTTGCCGCCTTCGAGCGAGAACTCGGACCAGCTGTCCTGGCCCTGCAGCTTCAGATAGGCCACCGGCACGACGCCGAAATTCGCCGTCGTCGCGGTGGATGCCCTGGTATAGGGCACGCCGACCGTCGGCAGCGAGTACTCGCCAAACTGGGCATAGAACTGCAGCCAGCCATCGGTCTTCTGCACGAAGATCTGCGCGTTGGAGAGATCGAGCAGGCTGTCCGCATCGCCGGGCGCACCATGCGTGGCGTTGCTCTGACCATAGGCGAGACCGGTCACGGCACCACCGATATAGACTTTGCCGCCGGCACTCCCCATCCAATCGGGCAGGTCGAC
>DATEZM010000075.1:0-8857 GCA_035255625.1 Rhizomicrobium sp.
GGCCCGTCACAACCGTGCCGCGGCCCGAGATCGAGAACACGTCTTCGATCGGCATCAGGAACGGCTGGTCAATCGGGCGGTCCGGCTGGGGGATAAATTCGTCAACCTTGGCCATCAGCTCCAGGATCGCGTCATGGCCGAGCTTGGGATCCTTGTTCTCCAACGCCATCAGCGCCGAGCCCCGCACGATCGGAATGTCGTCGCCCGGAAACTGGTAGCTCGACAGAAGCTCGCGCACTTCCATCTCAACCAGATCCAGAAGCTCCGGATCGTCGACCATGTCGCACTTGTTCATGAACACAACCAGCGCCGGAACGCCGACCTGGCGGGCCAACAGGATGTGCTCGCGGGTCTGCGGCATCGGGCCGTCACTGGCCGAAACCACCAGGATCGCGCCGTCCATCTGGGCCGCGCCGGTGATCATGTTCTTCACATAGTCGGCATGGCCGGGGCAGTCGACATGGGCGTAATGCCGGTTGGCCGTCTCATATTCCACGTGCGCCGTGGAGATCGTGATGCCGCGCGCCTTCTCTTCCGGCGCCTTGTCGATCTGGTCGTACGCCGTGAACGTGGCTCCGCCCGTCTCCGCCAGAATCTTCGTGATCGCAGCCGTCAACGACGTCTTGCCATGGTCCACATGGCCGATCGTCCCGATGTTGCAGTGCGGCTTGTTGCGCTCAAATTTGGCCTTCGCCATAGTCTTATCTCCGTATACTGACGGTTAGTTTTTGAACCTGGTTACGCGTATTTGGCCTTGATTTCGTCCGCGATCGCCTGCGGCACCTGGCTGTAGTGATCGAACTCCATCGAATACTGCGCGCGGCCCTGGGTCTGCGAACGCAGCTGGTTGATGTAGCCGAACATGTTCGCGAGCGGGACCATGGCCGAGATCACCGCCGCGTTGCCGCGCGTATCCTGACCCTGAACCTGTCCACGGCGGCCGAGCAGATCGCCGATCACGCCGCCGGTGAACTCGTCCGGCGTCACGACTTCGACCTTCATGACCGGCTCGAGCAGCTTGACGACGCCCTTGCTCGCAAGCTCGCGGAACGCGGCGCGCGCCGCGATGTCGAAGGTGAGCGCGTTGGAGTCCACCTCGTGGTACTTGCCGTCGGTCAGCGTCGCGGAAAAGTCGATAACCGGGAAGCCGAACGCCAGACCGCTTTCCTTCTGCGCCTTCAGGCCCTTTTCAACCGAGGGGATGAACTCCTTCGGGATGGAGCCACCAACCACTTCGTTCTCGAACACGAAGCCAGAACCCGGCTCCAGCGGCGCGAAATCGATGCTCACCTCAGCGAACTGGCCCGAACCGCCGGTCTGCTTCTTGTGCGTGTACTTGACCGAGACCGGACGGCTCAGCGTCTCGCGATAGGCGACCTGCGGCGCGCCGACATTGGCTTCGACCTTGTAGGTGCGCTTGAGGATGTCGACCTTGATCTCGAGATGCAGCTCGCCCATGCCCTTGAGGATGGTCTGGCCGGATTCCTGATCGGTCGAGACGCGGAAGGACGGATCCTCCTGCGCCAGGCGCACCAGCGCCATGCCCATCTTCTCCTGGTCGGCCTTGGTCTTGGGTTCGATCGCGACTTCGATGACCGGATCGGGAAATTCCATCTTTTCCAGAATGACCGGATGGTTGGGATCGCACAAAGTCTCGCCGGTCGTGGAATATTTCAGACCCGCGAAAGCAACGATATCGCCGGCATAGGCTTCCTTGACGTCCTCGCGGGAATTCGCATGCATCAGCAGCATGCGGCCGACGCGCTCGGTCTTGTCCTTGACCGAGTTGAGGGCGCCGGTGCCCGAATTGATCATCCCCGAATAGATACGCACAAAGGTGATGGAACCAACAAAGGGATCGTCCATGATCTTGAACGCAAGGCCGGCGAACGGCGCCTTGTCGTCAGCCGGCCGCGTGACTTCATTGCCCTTGAGATCGGTGCCCTTGACCGGCGGAATGTCGAGCGGCGACGGCAGATAGTCGATGACGGCGTCGAGTAGCGGCTGCACGCCCTTGTTCTTGAACGCCGAGCCGCACATCACCGGCACGAAGGCGAACGCCATCGCGCCCTTGCGGATGCAGCGCTTCAGATCGGCTTCCGACGGCTCCTTGCCGTCGAGATAGGCCGTCATGATGTCGTCATCCTGCTCGACGGCCATGTCAACCAGAACGGTGCGCAGCTCCTTCGCCTTGTCGGCGTATTCGGCTGGGATTTCGATCTCGTCGAACTTTGCGCCGAGCTGCTCGTCGTGCCAGATCAGCGCCTTCATCTTGACGATGTCGACGATGCCCTTGAACTCGGACTCCGTGCCGACCGGCCAGGTGATGATCATGGGGCGAGTGCCCAGGCGGTCGATCATCATGTCGAAGCAGCGCTGGAAGTTGGCCCCGGTGCGATCCATCTTGTTGACGAAGCAGATGCGCGGCACGTGATACTTGTCGGCCTGGCGCCACACGGTCTCCGACTGCTGCTCGACGCCGGCGACGGCATCGAACACGGCGACCGCGCCGTCGAGCACGCGCATGGAACGCTCGACCTCAATGGTGAAATCCACGTGGCCGGGCGTGTCGATGATGTTGATGCGGTGGTCTTTCCAGAAGCACGTCGTGGCGGCGGAGGTGATGGTGATGCCGCGCTCCTGCTCCTGCTCCATGAAGTCCATGGTGGCGGCGCCGTCGTGCACTTCGCCGATCTTATGCGACTTGCCGGTGTAGTAGAGGATGCGCTCGGTCGTCGTCGTCTTGCCCGCGTCGATATGCGCGGCAATACCGATATTGCGATAACGTTCGAGCGGAGTGACGCGTGCCATTGGAGGTCTCTTGGGTCTTTACCAGCGGTAATGGGAGAAGGCGCGGTTGGCGTCGGCCATCTTGTGGGTGTCTTCGCGCTTCTTGACGGCGGTGCCGCGGTTGTTGGCGGCGTCCATCAGTTCGCCCGAGAGCCGGCCGGTCATGGTCGGCTCGTTGCGGCCGCGTGCGGCGGTGATCAGCCAGCGAATCGCGAGCGCCTTGGCGCGTTCGGTGCGCACTTCGACCGGCACCTGATAGGTGGCGCCGCCGACGCGGCGGGACTTCACCTCGATGGCGGGAGCGACGTTGCGCAGCGCTTCGTGGAAGATCTGGATCGGATCCTGCTTGGTCTTCTGCTGGATCGAGTCGAAGGCGCCGTAGATGATGCCTTCGGCGGCGGACTTCTTGCCGTCATACATCAGGCTGTTCATGAACTTGGCGAGGACGAGGTCGCCATATTTGGCGTCCGGGGTGATCTCTCGCTTGTCGGCGCGGCGGCGACGGGACATCTCTTGCTCTCCTTACTTGGGACGCTTGGCGCCGTAGAGGGACCGGCGTTGCTTGCGGTCCTTGACGCCCTGCGTGTCGAGCACGCCGCGGATGATGTGGTAACGCACGCCCGGAAGGTCCTTCACGCGGCCGCCGCGGATCAGCACGACCGAGTGTTCCTGAAGGTTGTGACCTTCGCCGGGGATATATGAGAGGGCTTCGTAGCCATTGGTCAGGCGAACCTTCGCCACCTTGCGCAGCGCCGAGTTCGGCTTTTTCGGCGTCACGGTATAGACGCGGGTGCAAACCGCGCGCTTCTGGGGGCACTCCTGGAGCGCCGGCACCTTGTTGCGCTTGGGCTTGGAACCGCGTGGCTTGCGGATCAGCTGATTGACTGTCGGCATTCGCATTCCCTTTTACGTTCAAGCGCCAATCGCTTGAGCCGAAACAAAAGTCCGGCGCCGGCCGAAGGGCCCGCCCCGGATAAATCGCGGAGGACTGAGGTCACCCTGAGTCGCGCGGTTTAACGCTCTAAACTGGCTTTCCGGCAGTGTTTTGGACGCTTGTGCCCAACGACCTGCCCCTGAAAGGTCGCGCCTTATATTCAGGGCGCCGGAGGGCGTCAAGCGCCGCTTGAAAGGATATTTCAATTGGGCGGCAATTGTGACAAACCCACGAAAACCGAGGCTTTTCATGCGCGAGCGACCGACGGTCCGGGTGCTGCTTCTATCGCCGTCGAAGCGGCTGCTGATGTTTCGCTATCCCAACCGGTCGAAGTCGAAAATTCCACCAACCTGTTGGGCCACAGCCGGTGGCGGGATCGATCCCGGCGAAACGATCGCCCAAGCGGCGGCCCGCGAAGTTCTTGAAGAAACTGGAATTTCCGGTGTGACCCTCGGCCCGGTCGTCTGGCACAGCGAGGACCTGCTGCACTTGCCTGACCGAATGATCCTGCTGGCTGAGCGATTTATGATCGCGCATGCACCGAACGAGGACGTCGTCACGGACGGCTGGACCGAGCAGGAACGTGCTGAAATCTCGGCTTATCATTGGTGGAGCCTGGCAGAGATCCGGACGACAGCCGAAAAGCTCTATCCCGTGGGCCTGGCGCGATTCCTTCCGCCGATCCTGGAAGGCGACTATCCGGCCGAACCCCTCGCCCTGCCGCCGCAATTCGATCCTGCGGAAAAGAACTCTGCCGGGACGTGATCTAAAACTGCGCCCACACCTCGCGCGCCGCCATCGCTATCAAGACCAGCGTCGACAGCGAGAAAACGAGGAAACGCAGCGTGACGCGGTTGACGGTGTTCTGGATCAGCGAGTGAACCACGCGCAGCCCGACATAGCCCCAAGCGAGATCGACGGCGAGTGCGTCGGTGTGGCCGGCCAACACGATGTAGAACGCCAGCGCGTAGAAGATCGTCGGCTGTTCCATGAGGTGGTTGTAATTGTCAGCCACCTGGCGCGCGGCGGACGGCAGGACATCGAGCGAGCCGGGGTGGGCGCCGATCTGCGGATCGAGCCCGGCCTTCTGCATCGCGGGGATGCGGGTCGCGTACATCCAGACCCAGACGATCAGCGTCCAGACAATCAGCGCCAGAACCGGCGTCAGCATCGAGCTCATAAATCTCTCCCCAAAATGCGCGTTAGCCGCAGCGCACGGATGTAGCTTATTTGCGAATAATTCGCATTGACACGCCGGATGCGATCTGTACGTTCCGTTTTTCTGCGAACGATTATCAGTTTCATGCCGAGGGCTTCCATGTTTTCCGCCAAATCCGGCGACAAGTTCATGCGGGCCGCCATCGGCCTGACCGGAGCTGGCCTCTCATCTGTTGCTTCGGCCCAGGGGCGGGAGGTGGCGTCGAACGCTGCGCCAAACGGTCCCATCGAGAACGTGGTGGTCACGTCGCAGCGCACCGGCATCGACCTGCTCCCGGCCAAAATCCTCGACACGCCACAATCCATAAACGTAATCCCCGCCGAGGTGATCAAGCAGCAGGGCGTCAGCAATCTCCAGGACGCGCTGAAGAACGTGCCCGGCATCACGCTGAATGCCGGCGAAGGCGGCACGCATGGCGACCTCGTCAATCTGCGCGGCTTCTCGGCTGGCGACGACTACTTCATGGACGGGCTGCGCGACACCGGCCTCTATGACCGCGACGTGTTCGATTACGACAGTGTCGAAGTTTACAAAGGCCCGGCCTCGACGCTGTTCGGCCGCGGCTCGACCGGCGGCGTGATCAACCAGATCCTGAAATCGCCGCAGCTTTATCCGATCGACGATTTCGCGCTGACTGGTGGCACCAATGCCGAAATCCGCGCCACCGCCGACCTAAACTATGTGCTCGACGATACCAGCGCGGTGCGCCTCGACCTGATGGGCCAGCGCAACAACCAGGATGGCCGGCCGTTTGCGCGCACGCAGCGCTTCGGCGTGGCGCCAGCGATCGCCTTCGGCATCGGCACCGACACGACGGTCAGTCTCAAATATCTGCATCAGCAGGAAGACAATATCCCCGACTACGGAATCCCTTTCCTGTTCGACAAGCCGGCGCCAGTGCCGCGCGATACGTTTTACGGACTGCCGGCCGACGATCGCTTCCAGACCGAGGTCGACGTCGTCACCGGCCGGATCGAGCACAAGTTCGACGACACGTGGTCGCTCAGCGACACGGCGCGCTACGGCCATTACTGGTTCGACAGCCGCCAGACGGCGGCGATCTATGGCAGCGCCAACTGCTTTACCTCATCGGCCACAACGGGCTTCTTCACCGGCGCACCGCTCTGTTCCTCACTGCCGGTGGCCAGCCAGATGCCGGTATCGGCGAGTAATCCCTATTTCCCCGTCGCCGGCACGCCGGTCAGCGCGATATTCGTGCAGCGCGACCGGCCGAGCAGCAAAGGCACTATCGCGACGATGATGAACGATCTCGACGCCACGGCGCGGTTCAAGACCGGCGCGTTCGACCACACGCTGATCTTCGGCATCGAATATGACAACGAGACCGCCGACCTGACGCGTTTCGCCAACCAGAACACGGTGATAGCGGCAGTCCCGCTGCTCGATCCCAACCCGTTCGAGGCCTTTCCCGGACGCCAGACGACGGTGAAGACGCAGCCGATCACCAAGACCAATACCGCCGGTCTCTTTGTCACCGATACCGTCGCGCTGGGCGAGCGCTGGGAGCTGACAGCCGCGCTGCGCTACGATCATTTCGACGCGCGCTTCGACCAGACGATCGGCACGGTGCAGCACTTCGCGCACACCGACGAGATCTTCAGTCCACGCGCCGCCCTCGTTTACAAGCCGACCCCGGAGAGCAGCGTCTATTTCTCCTACGGCACTTCGTTCGATCCCTCGGCGGAAAACCTCGCGCTGTCGGCGAGCAACCAGGCGCTGCCGCCGGAAAAGGACCGCACCTTCGAGATCGGCGGCAAGGTGCAGGTGCTCGGCGACATGCTGTCGCTGACCGCCGCGATCTTCGACACCGAGATGACGAATGCCCGTATCACCGATCCGCTCGATCCGACGCTGCAGACACTCGCCGGCACGGAGCACGTCAACGGCTTCGAGTTCGGTGCGCAAGGACGGCTGACGGAGCATTGGGAGATGATCTTCGGCTACACCTATCTGGATCCCACCGCGATCGGTCTCGCCGGCGCCGGCGTGCATGGGCCAATCCCGAACACCGCGCACAACCAGGCCAATATCTGGACGACCTATGATTTCGACGACGGTCTCAAGCTGGGCATGGGGCTCAACTATATCGGCAAGCGGCTGGCCGGAGCGGACAACATGACGGTGCCGGGCAGCATCATCACTGCGACGGTGCCGGGCTATGTGACCTGGGACGCGATGGTGGGCTATCGGATCAACGACACATTCGCCGTGCAGATAAACGGCTACAACCTCACGGACGAATACTATTTCGCCAATTCCTACTTCACCAAGCCGGGCGAGAACCACACGGTGCCAGGGCCGGGGCGGACACTCCTGCTGACGGCGACGGCGTCGCTCTAGCCATGCTGCTGCACGTCCCCAAGGTTCTGACGGCGCACGAACTCGCGGCGATGCGCGAACGTCTGGCGTCGGCACAATGGATCGACGGTCGCGCCACGGCCGGCCACCAGTCGGTGAAGGTGAAGGAGAACCTCCAGATCGCGGAAGATAGCACCGAAGCCCGCGAACTTGGCACCGTCGTGCTCAAGGCGCTGGAGCGCAGCGCGCTGTTCATGTCGGCCGCCCTGCCCGCCTTCGTCTATCCACCGCTGTTCAACAAGTACGAGACGGAGATGAATTTCGGTGCTCATGTCGACAATGCGATCCGGACTGTGCCGGGCAAGCAGAAGCGGCTGCGCACCGATGTGTCGGCGACGCTGTTCCTGAGCGAGCCCACCGAATACGATGGCGGCGAGCTGATCGTGAACGACACCTATGGCACGCACAGCGTGAAGCTGACGGCGGGCGATCTGATCCTATATCCCGCGACCAGCCTGCACCGCGTCGCGCCGGTGACGCGTGGCGCGCGGATCGCTTCCTTCTTCTGGATCCAGAGCATGGTGAAGGACGAGGCCGAGCGAGGCATGCTGTTCGACCTCGATCGCTCCATCATCGAGATGAACCAGAGCGCACCGGACAGCGCGGCAGTCCTGCGTTTGACCGCGCTGTATCACAATCTGGTCCGCAAATGGGGCGATCCGGCATGAACGCACCCAGCCACAAGGATGCCTGGCGCGTCGCGGCGCTGACCATGATGCGACCCGAAGAGCTGAAGGCGGTGCTCGCCGGCTCGGAAGCGGCAGTGTGGGTCGAGGCGGCGGCAGCGTGCGGCATTGCCGAGGCACAGGTGCGACTTGGGCGCATGCTGCTCGAAGGCAAGGGCGTTTCGCGCGACGCGCGCGCCGCCTTTGCCTGTTTCCTCGCTGCCGGCGGAGACGCCGAAGCGCTGAACATGGTGGGACGGTGCTACGAAAACGGCTGGGGCGTGGCGCAGAACTTTGCCGAGGCCGTGCGCCACTACCGTCTAGCGGCGGAAGCCGGGCTCGCATGGGCGCAGTACAATCTTGGACACCTGCTGCTCGACGGCAACGGCGTGGCGCGCGATCGCGACGCGGCGTTTCGCTGCTATGCCTTGGCGGCGGCACAGGACCACGAACGCGCAATGAACCTTCTGGCGCGGTGTCACGAAGAGGGTTGGGGCACGCCGCGCGACAGCCAAGCCGCGCGCGCCTGGTATCATCGATCCGCGGAGGCCGGCTACTTCCGCGGCGCCTACAACTACGCGACGATCCTGCTCGCGGAGGGTTGCGTGGCCGGCGCGCTGCGCTGGTTCAGGCAGGCCCTCGAGACCGCGCCGGAGCCGACACGGAGCCATATCGCGACGACTTTGCGACGTCACCCGGACGCGCGCATGCGCGTATTGATCTAAGCGCTCGCGAACAGATCGCGCGGTCGTCCGGCGATCACGCTTTCAAAATCCAGCAGCGCACGTTTGAGCGGCAGCCCGCCGCCGAAACCGACAAGCGCGCCATTCGCGCCGATCACGCGATGGCAAGGCCAGATCAGCGCGATGG
>DATEZM010000076.1:0-3383 GCA_035255625.1 Rhizomicrobium sp.
GTCCCTCTGATCCTGTTCGGCCGCTGGGTGCGCACGCTGAGCCGCCGCAGCCAGTATCGCGTCGCGGACACCTCCGCTCGTGCCAGTGAGACGCTGAATGCCGTGCAGACGGTGCAGGCCTTCACGCGCGAGAATACCGAGCGCCAGCTGTTCGGGACCGCGGTCGAAAGTTCGTTCGGCGTCGCGATCCTGCGCACCCGTGCCCGGGCCGTTATGACGGCGGTGGTGATGTCGGCAGTGGCGGTGTGCATCGTTGGCGTGTTCTGGGTGGGCGCCAAGGACGTGGTGGCGCATCGCATGACGATTTCCACGCTCGTCCAGTTCGCGGGCTATGCCGCGATCTTCGTCACCGGAATGGGCGCGATGAGCGAAACCTGGGGTGATCTCCAGCGTGCTGCGGGTGCGTCGGAACGGTTGATGGAGCTGCTTCACACGCAGCCGCAGATCGAGGCGCCGGAGTATCCCAAACGGCTGGCCAAGCCGGCGAAGGGCGCGGTTGCGTTCCGCGACGTGGTCTTCCGCTATCCGGCGCGGCCCGATTTCAAGGCGTTGAACGGCTTTTCGCTCGCGATCACGCCGGGCGAAGCGGTAGCGCTGGTCGGGCCGTCGGGGGCCGGCAAGTCGACGGTGTTCCAGCTGCTGCTGCGCTTCTATGCGCCGCAATCGGGCGCCATCACCTTCGACGGCGTCGATCTTGCCGATCTCGATCCGATGGATATCAGGTCAAACATCGCCGTCGTGGCGCAGGACAGTGTGATCTTCTCCGGTACCCTGGCGGACAACATCCGCTATGGCCGCCCCGGCGCTTCCGATGCCGATGTGCGGCGCGCGGCCGAGGCTGCTGCTGCGGCGGAGTTCATCGAACGTCTGCCCAGCGGTTATGAAACACCTGTCGGTGAACGCGGCGTGACGCTGTCGGGTGGGCAGCGCCAGCGCATCGCCATCGCCCGTGCCATCCTGCGCGATGCGCCGCTGCTCCTGCTCGACGAGGCGACGAGTGCGCTCGATGCGGAGAACGAGCGGCTGGTGCAGATCGGGCTGGAGAACCTGATGGCCGGGCGCACCACCATTGTAATCGCGCACCGCCTCGCCACCATCCAGCGCCTGAAGCGCATCGTGGTGATGGATCAGGGCAGGGTGGTCGGCGAAGGCAGCCATGCCGAACTCGTCGCCCATGGTGGATTGTATGCGCGCCTCGCCGATCTCCAATTTACCAGCGCCATGGCGCTGGCGAGCTGACGATGCGCCCCGTCGCCCGCGCCGCGACCACCGCCGGAGCGATCCTCATCGCAGTCCTGATCGCCGCCATTCTGCGCACGCTTTACATCTATGGCGTGTTCACCAGCGTAACACCTGGCTTTGCCGGCAATTGCGCGGCCATTGCGGGCGTTGCAGGTCCGGAGGACATCGCCATCGACGAGAAGTCTCGCTTGGCGTTCGTTTCGGCCTTCGACCGCCGTGCCCGCGCGGGGGGAAGATCGGCGCCACAGGACGGCATTTACGTCCTATCGCTGGACCATCCGGACCGCCTGACGAAGCTCGCCGGCACACCGGACGATTTCCACCCGCATGGCATCAGTCTGCTGCGCGATGCCGACGGGCTCGTGCTGATGGCGATCAATCATCGCAAGGATGGCACGAACAGCGTCGAGATTTTCGACGTGTCCGCCGCGAATAGTGCCGTTGCGCTGCACCAGACCGGCACGATCGAAAGCCGCGAACTGGTCAGTCTGAATGCGATTGCCGCTGTCGACCGCGAGCGCTTCTACATCGCCAATGACCATGGCTCGACGACCGCTTTCGGCCGCGCGCTCGACGATTATCTCGTGCTGCCGCGCGCCAATCTTCTCTATTTCGACGGCACCGTGCTCCGCGTCGTGGCGCAGCATCTGGCGTTTCCAAGTGGGCTGGCGCTCTCGCCCGACGGCCATTTCCTTTACGCGACCGAGGCCAATGCGCGGCGCCTCGACATCTTCGCGCGCCAGCCGGTGTCCGGAACACTGGACGAGGCCGGCACGCTTGCCATCCCGTCGAACCTGGACAATCTGCGCTTCGACAGCAGCGGAAATCTCTGGGTGGGCAGCCATCCGAAGGCGCTCGCGATGGTTGCCTTCCGCGCCGATCGGAAAAAACCCGCGCCGTCCGAGATCTTCAAAGTGACGCTCACCAACGGCGTCCCGCAACTCGCCGAAGCGGTCTACACCAATAATGGCGAACAGATCGGCGGCTCCAGCGTCGCCGCGGTCAGCGGCAAGACGATGCTGATCGGTTCACCGCTGGACGATCACATCCTGGCTTGTCGGCTACCCTGAAACGGCCAACAAAAAGGGCGCCATCGCTGGCGCCCTGTTCGTGCCCACAATTTTGGGAAACTCTTAAGCAGCGACCTCGTCGACGACGGCCGGATCGCGCAGGACATAGCCGCGGCCCCACACCGTCTCAATGTAGTTGTCGCCATTGGTCGCCGCCGCGAGCTTCTTGCGCAGCTTGCAGATGAAGACGTCGATGATCTTGAGCTCCGGCTCGTCCATGCCGCCATAGAGATGGTTCAGGAACATCTCCTTGGTCAGCGTCGTGCCCTTGCGCAGCGAGAGCAGCTCGAGCATCTGATATTCCTTGCCCGTCAGGTGCACGCGCTGGCCGTCGACTTCCACCGTCTTGGCGTCGAGGTTGACGATCAGCTTGCCGGTGGTGATCACCGACTGGCTGTGACCCTTGGAGCGGCGAACCACCGCCTGGATGCGCGCGACCAGCTCGTCCTTGTGGAACGGCTTGGTCATGTAGTCGTCGGCGCCGAAGCCGAGCCCTCGCACCTTGTCTTCGATGCCGGCGAGCCCGGTCAGGATCAAGATCGGCGTCTTGACCTTTGACACGCGCAGGCTGCGCAGAACCTCGAAGCCCGACATGTCGGGTAGATTGAGGTCGAGTAGGATGATGTCGTAGTCGTAGATCTTCCCGAGATCGATCCCTTCCTCGCCGAGATCGGTCGTGTAGACGTTGAAACTCTCCGACTTGAGCATCAACTCGATCGATTGCGCAGTGGCGCTATCGTCTTCGATCAGCAATACGCGCATGCCAGTCCCCTTCCTCGCCGCGCGACTAAAGTTGGCGCGCCACCCTCGGCGGCCCCCGAAAAACACCTTGGGATAAACTGATTCGAGACTGTAAACGCGGTATGGTTAACAAAACCTGATTCCCACTTGCAAGCATCGCCTAGGCAAATTTCAGCGAATCGCCTTAAGATGTTGCGAGAAGTTAGTTTTTGAGCCACGCGGGCGCTCATATATCAGGTTAAGTTCAGGCGCTAACCGACTCTGAAGACTCGCCCCTCCTCATGGCGTGACGAGCCTTCAACTCCCAAGGACAAGCGCAATGATTAACGG
>DATEZM010000077.1:0-4421 GCA_035255625.1 Rhizomicrobium sp.
ATAGTGCCATCGCGCATTTCGGCAAGGCGCATGCCATCGGTCCGCACTTCGCCGATCCGCTCGAGATGTGGGGCGAGGCGCTGATCGCCAAGAACCGCTCCGATCTTGCGCTGGCGAAGTTCGAGGACGCAAACAAATACGCGCCCAACTGGGGCCGGCTGCATCTGAAATGGGGCGAAGCCTTGCTGTGGTCCGGCGACAGGTCCGGCGCCGCGAAGCAATTCGCAATCGCCGCATCTCTGTATCTCACCGCTGACGAAAAGGCGCAGCTCGCAAGGGTTTCTCATGTCTGACGAGCGCAATGAATCGGAATCCACCGGACAGGTCCCCTCCGGTGCCGCGGCCTTCGCGGCGCTCGCCTATGCCAGCCGCGACAAGGCCGATGCGTTTCTCGAGGAACAGACGCGGCTGGCGCGCGAGCAGGCGGCGGTGGCGCGGCTGCAGGCCGACGATCTTCGCCGCGAGGACAGTCTGCGCCACTGGTCGCTGCGCGTGCGCCACATCAGCGACGTCGTGAAAGTGACGTTCGAGGTCGCGCTGGCGCTTCTGGTAATCGCAATCGTCGCCGGTCTGTCGGCGGTCCTGTGGAACGCGGCGCATGACGACGCTCTGGTGATCGAGGCGTTCAGCGTGCCGCCCGATCTCGCTTCGCGCGGTCTGACCGGCCAGGCGATCGCGGCGCAATTGCAGGACAAGCTCGCGTCCATGCAGAACCTCACCAACTCTGGCCGTCCGGCGAAATCCTTCGCCAACAGCTGGGGCGACGGCATCAAGGTGATGATCCCCGATACCGGTATCGCCGTCGGCGATCTCTATCGCACCTTGGCCGGCTGGCTCGGCAGTCAGACCCACATCACCGGAGAAGTCTATCGCACACCCACCGGCATCGCGATCACGTCGCGCAGCAACGGCGCCGGCGGTGCCACCGTCGCCGGCAGCGAAGCCGATTTCGACAGCCTGCTGCAGAAAAGCGCGGAGGCGATCTATCGCCACACCCAACCTTATCGCTATGCGGTCTATCTCGCCTCGACCCGGCAGATGCCGCAGGCGATGCCGCTCTACATTGCTCTGGCCGAGACCGGCGACCGCGAAGATAGGCTGTGGGCTCATATGGGGATTTCTTCGGCTTACGAGCGCAGTCGTCCGTTCGACGCGCCCGACGAGAACCGCAAGGCGCTCGCGATCGATCCCGATTTTTTCCTCGCCTGGCAGAATATTGACGGCGAGGAATTTGCACTCGGCCATCCCGGCGCGGCACTCGCGGCGACACGCAAGGTGCTTTCGCTATTCGACCGTTTCGGCGGTCAGTTGAGCGAACGGGCCCGCGCCATCTCGCTGCCCAGCGCGCGCGGCAATGCGGCCTATTACGACGGCGATTTCCAGGCGGCGGTGTCGCAATACGCAATCGCCTCCGGTCTTCCCGACTATGCGGGCATCGCCGGGTACGGCCGGATGCAGATTGCCGATTGTCTGGCGCTCTTGCATGAGCGCGGCGCCGCTTCCAATACCTGGGCGAACTTCCCGAAACTGTCGAGCGGCGATTTCCTCAACGCAAGTATCTACTATCCCATCCGGATCGAGAGCGATGCCGCTTCCGAAGACTGGTCTTCCGTGATCGCCGACGGTGCCGCCGCCGAGACCGCATTCAACGCGATCACAGACAAACTTGCGGTCGTCCGGCCCGGTTTCGATCTCGCCGTTGCGCGTCAGATATTGCCGTTCGTCGCTCTCGCGAAGGCGCAGCTGGGCGATGGTGCCGCGGCGCGAGCCCTGATCGATCGGACGCCGGTCGATTGCTATCTGTGTTTGCGCATGCGCGGGAAGATCAACGCCTTGCAGAAGAATTGGCCTGCCGCCGCATACTGGTTCGAGCGCGCCGTCGAACAGTCGCCCGACATTCCGTTCGCCTATGCCGAATGGGGCCAGATGCTGATGGCAAAAGGCGATTTCGACGGTGCTATCGCCAAGTTCGACGCCGCGAACAAGGCCGGCCCCCACTTCGCGGACCCACTGGAGTTGTGGGGTGAGGCGTTGATCGCGAAGAACCACTCGGATCTGGCGCTGGCGAAATTCCAGGAAGCGAACAACTACGCGCCCAACTGGGGCCGGTTGCACCTCAAATGGGGCGAGGCGCTGTGGTGGTCGGGCGACAAGGATGGCGCGAAAAAGCAATTCGCCATCGCCGCAACGCTCGATCTAACGCCGTCCGAAAAGTCCCAGCTCGCACGGGTGCCACATGGCTGAGGACGAATTCGAAGACCTGCGCGCGGCGAACCAGGCAAGCGCCACACCGGACGCCGCGGCGCTGACGGCCGCGATGTCCGCCGCCGGCGCAACCGAGGAAGCGCGCAACTTCCTGCGCAAACAGGGCCGTCTGGCCGATATTCAAATGGAGAATGTGCGCCTTCAGAACGAGACCTTGTCGAAGATCGACGAATACGAGACCTCGCATCTGCGCTGGCGCCGCTTCAACGACCGTATGCGTGGCACCTGGCAGATTCTGCTGGTGCTCGTTGGCCTGGCCGTGGTCGTTGTTATCGGCGCGGCGGTGTGGAGCGCGAGCCAGGCCGACGGACTGGTGGTGGATGCGTTTTCCGTGCCGGCAGGATTTGCACAAGCGGGAACCACCAGCGAGGTCGTCACCGAAGATCTGACGCATCGCATCGCGGCGGTCCGCGACATTGCGAATGCGCATTCGACCGCGCATTCCAATGACGTGCGGCTAGGCCGCGACGAGGAGATTAAGATCGACATACCCGACACCGGCATCTCGTTGGGCGAAGTGGCCCGCTACCTGCGGTCATGGCTCGGGAATGAGCGGCATGTCGGGGGAAATCTGCGCAGCCTCGGCAACGGCAAGCTCGCGCTCACGATCGCCCTGGGTGGTGCAGGTGCGCAAACCTTCATCGGCACCGATCTCGACGCGCTCGAGCAGCAGGCCGCGGAGCATGTGTTCCAGGACGTCGATCCGTCGAACTACATCCTCTATCTCTATGGCGTGGATCGCGCGGATGACGCCCTGCCGGCCACCCTCCATCTCATCCGCGTCGCCAACAGCCCCGGAATGCTGTCCGACGGATATTCGCTCTGGGGCAAGCACGCCAGGAGGCTCGGCGACCTGCCGCTGGCGATGAAGCGCCTGCGCGTTGCTGCGGCAATCGATCCCAAGGCGCTGCCGCCACATAGCGAGATGATGGTCACTGCCGCGGACATGGGCCATGACGAGGAGGCGCTGCAGCAAGCGCGCCTCATGCCCCGTTTTCGCCAGGAAGACCAATTCGCCTGGCGGCGCGGCAGCGGCTTCCGTCAAGTGCTCGACGTGGGTGCGGCGGAAGTCGACATCTTCACGGGGGACTTCGCCGGCGCGGCCACGGACCCGTGCGGCCTCTGCACGTTCACGGACATTCTGTTCGACCGGGCCGAGTTCGCTGCGCGCCGGCACGATGTGCGCGGTACGCGCGCGCTGATCGGCGAGGCATCGGCGAGCGACGGGGTCGATCCGGAGGCAGCGGCCCGTGCCAGATATTTTGCGGACGCCGCCGCCAGTGATTGGCGGGCCGCGGAAGCGGACGCGCGCGCCTATCGCGATGCGATGATCGCTGCCAAAACGCAGCTGGGCGGGATTGCGGCCGGGACGCTGGCGGCGCCGCTTCTGGCGGTTGCGATCGCGCGAACCGGAGACATCGCGGATGCCCAAGCCGAAATCGCCAAGAGCCCCACGGACTGCGTCGCCTGCAACACGGCGCGCGGAGACATTGACGGGCTCGACCGCAACTGGCGCGGCGCGGAATACTGGTTCGCCCGTGCCGTCCACGACGCGCCATCGATCCCCTTTGCCGATACCGACTGGGGCGAGATGCTCCTGCACAAAGGCGATCTGGATGGTGCCATCGTGCATTTCGACAAGGCGCATACCATCGGTCCCAAATTCGCCGATCCGCTGGAGATGTGGGGCGAGGCGCTGATCGCGAAGAACCGCTCCGATCTTGCGCTGGCGAAGTTCGAGGAGGCAGCACGCTACGCGCCGAACTGGGGCCGGCTGCATCTGAAATGGGGGCAGGCGCTGCTGTGGACCGGCGACAGGGCCGGCGCCGCGGCGCAATTCGCACGGGCCGCCGCGCTGGACTTGAGCGCGCAGGATCGGGCCACGCTGCCGCATGGGTGAGCCGGCGACCGCGGTCACGCCCGGCCTTGGCACCGCCGCGCGTATGCGCATTCTCGTCTATTGCGGTGTGTGGATCGGCATTGACTTTAGCAAACACCTTTATGAAAAACCACCTCGCTCCTTTGTTTCGCGTGTCGCTGGCGGCGCTCGCAATCTCCATTTTGTCCGCACACACATTTGCCGCCGCCACGAACAATCCGGCGCCGTCATTTTCCTATTCGACGACCAACGACACGAATAATCCAGTGCTCATTGC
>DATEZM010000078.1:0-12904 GCA_035255625.1 Rhizomicrobium sp.
AAGATGTTCTCGGTATAGAAGTTTGTGTTGTTCAGCGCGTCGACGTCTGCCCGCACCGTACGTCCGAGCGCCGTGGCGAGTGTCATCTTGTCGGAAACCGCGGCGATCGAATCGAGTGCGGTTTTCAGCGGCGCCAGGCCCTTCGCCTCGATGGCGGCCTGGTCCAGGTAGCTTGCATAGAAATCGCCGATCCTTCGCTCGTTGGAACCGGCCGCGCTTTTCATCCTGGCGATGTCGGCGATCAGGTCGGCCGTGCGCTTGTCGGCCTTATCGCGCAGCGTGGTGAAGGAGCCCCACGAAGACTGGTCCGGCGGGATGACGGCGGTCTTCAGCCAGCCGCCATTGGCATAGAGATTGAAATCGTCGCCGGGCCGCACACTGGTGTCCATGTCGGCGCGTTGCACGCCATGGACGTCGGGCATGTCCGCCGCCAGCGCTGCGGCGAAGGCGAGCGGTATTGCGAAGAGAAGCGAACGATGACGCATGACGAACTCCCCAGGGCCCGCTTGGCGCGGGTCATATCTCCTGTTGGTCCTAGCACATCGTGACCGGGGTCACGATCACGTCCGTGTAGGTGCGAAAAACAAAGAAGGGCTGCCGCGATGCGACAGCCCTTCCATTGTCTTACTGCGGTCCGCTCAGGGCACGCGCAGGCGTCGCTTACGCGGCGCGGACCTCACGAGAGGCGAGGATCCAGGTCGCGGCCTTCGACGTCCGCAGGTAGTGACAATGAGACACTGGATCACCTCCTTTTCTATACGGGTTGCGCCGCGTGTATAGGCGAATTCGCGACGCTTTGTAAGAGGCGGCGAAGACACAATGGGGTGATTAATCCCAGCCCCGGGTCGTCGGAGATCGAGAAACGCCGTACCCTGCGCGACGCTCGTTCGACCGTGGGGGCATGCAGCCATGAACCGGATTGTCATCGCGTTTCTTATTGCCCTGAGTACCGGCGCGGCCCATGCCGCGGACGAGTCCGCCGTGTCGCATCCCGCGCTGTGGCGCGTAACGGGGCGACAAAGCACAGTCTATCTGTTCGGTTCCGTCCATATCCTGTCGCCCAAGCTGATGTGGCGCGATGCGAGAATTGGGCGGGCGATCGATCGCGCCGATGCCTTCTTCTTCGAGACCGCGCTCGATGCGGTGGCCATCAAGCAGTTTGTCGCGACCAAGGCGATGCTGCCGCCCGGCCAGTCGCTGCGCGCGCTGCTGCCGCAGGATGCGCAGAAGAATCTGGACGACGATTTCGCCATGCTTGGCGTGCCGGAAGCGGCGCTAGACGGGCGGCGGCCCTGGTTCGTGACCATCGCGATGTTCAGTTTGAAGAACGCAAGGCGCGGCGAGGCCCCGACCGGTGTCGACATATCGGTGATGGGCGATGCGGCGTCGCGCGGCAAGCCACAGCGCTATTTCGAGACGATGCAACAGCAGATGGCGCTCATCGTGCCGGACGATCCCAAGCTAGAGTTGCAATCGTTCGAGATGTTCCTCAAGGATTTCAAAAAGGGCGATGCCGATGCCGACCCGTTGATCGATGCCTGGTTGGCAGGCGACGAAGACCGGCTGGCCGACCTATTGCTGAAAGGCTTCGACAAACATCCGGATGCGCGAAAGGTGTTGTTCGACGACAGAAACAAGGCCTGGGCTGCAACACTGGAGAACGTACTGGACCACGAGCGCGGCACGTTTTTCGTGACCGTCGGCGCGGGACATCTGGTGACGGAGCGCGGCGTGCCGGCGCTGCTGAAGCACGACGGCTATCGCATCGAGCGGCTCTAGCGGAATTTTGCCGCGATCGACGCGCCGGCCGAGAGCAGTCCCTCGTCCGAGGCGGCGACCACGAAATCGAACCCCTTGGCGATCATGGCGCGGGCGTAATCGGCCGACCGGCAATAGATCGCGGCCCGCTTGCCGGCCTGTTTGGCTGCACCGAGGATATCGTCGATCGCCTGAACCACGACCGGATCGGTCTGGTCCGCCTTCGGCTCTCGCCCCAACGACAAGCCAAGATCGGTTGGGCCGATGAAGAGAACGTCGAGTTCCTTGACCGCCGCGATCGCCTTGACGTTGATCAGCGCCGTGGCCGACTCGATCTGTGCGATGGTGAGGATCGTCGCATTGGCCTTGGCGACGTAGTCGTCGCCGCCATACAGAATGCCGCGCTTGGGCCCGACGCTGCGCGTGCCGGCGGGCGCGTAGCGGCAAGCGGAGACGAAACGCTCGCACTCGCCGGCCGTGTCGATGTTCGGGCAGATGACGCCATAGGCGCCGGCGTCGAGTGCGCGGTTGACGTCGCCGGGATTGTTCCAGGGTATGCGCACGAGCGGCACGGCATCGGTGGTCGAGATCGCTGTCAGCATCGCGAGCATGTCGGCGTGACCGGCCTGCCCATGCTGCATGTCGACCGTGAGGCTGTCCCAGCCCTGATGCGCGATGATTTCGGTCGCGAGCGTGCCCGGCAGGGTCAGCCAGACATTGGTGACGGCCCGGCCCTGGGCCCAAGCCTCGCGCAAACGGTTGGGACGCATTCGACGGATACTCCAGCTGTTTCGCGTTGAACCCTAGCGCAGGCGTTCCGCCCTGGCGACATGGCCGCTAGACTGGCCCGGTCGGCGCGGTATGGAGATGCATATGAAGGTGGCATGGATGGCGGTGATCGTCCTTTGCGCCGCGCTGCCGGCGCGCGCTGCCGAGCTGGCCTGCAGCGTCACCGTCGACGTTACCGACACCGATCCCAAGGGTCTGAACGTGCGCGCCACGCCCGGCGGCAAAGTGATGGCGACGTTGATCGACAAGGCCGACTGGATCGAACTCCACGTCACGGGTCAGAACGGCGACTGGTTCGCGATCGATCGCGCCGTGCAGATGGACAACAACCGCATGGGAGAGAACATCGTGATGTGGCACGGCCATGGCTATGTCCACAAAAGCACGATCGGGCTTTCCGGCATGCAGCAAGGCGCAACGATCTATGCCGACCACGATCTCAAAAGCCGCGTTGTGGTGAAAAACGCGCAAGGCGACCAACCAACGCAGTTGCTGGGCTGCTGGCAAGACTTCTATCGCGTGCATGTGCACGACGGCACGGGATGGACACAAGGAGTCTGCACCAACGAAAACACGACCTGTGCGTAGGACGATGCGATGAAGCGCGTAGCCATCGCTGGCGGACTGGTCTTGTTGGCACTGATCGGCGTTGGGCTGGCCTATGGCCAGCAGCTCAGCATCTTGGCCGCGCTCGCCTTCGCTCATCATCCTTCCGCTGCCTTCGATCCCGCCAAGGCGCCGCCGGCGCCGGATTATGCGCTGCGCGATTCCTGGGGCGCACTGCCGGACATGGCCGACGCAACCGATGTCGCGCCACCGGGGGTTCCAATCGCCGATCCGAAGACCGCGCCGGTGGACGTGTTCTTCATCCATCCCACCACCTTCTTCTCGAATAGCGAATGGAACCAGAGGCTGGACGACGCCGACACCAACCGGCGCACCGACATGGGGCCATTCCGCGCCCAGGCGAGCGCGTTCAACGGTTGTTGCGCCGTCTATGCGCCGCGATATCGTCAGTTCACTTTCAGTGCGGTCTTCAATTACGACTCGAATTCGCGTGGGGCGGAAGACCTCGCCTATTCCGACGTCAAGCGCGCCTTCGCCTACTACATTGCGCACTATAACCGCGGACGGCCGTTCATCATTGCGAGTCACAGCCAGGGCTCGCGGATGGCGGTGCGCCTTATTCCGGAGATGATCGACGGCACGCCGCTGCGCGCCCGCTTCGTCGCCGCCTATGTCGCGGGCAACTGGATTCCGCAAAGCTGGTTTGCCCGGCTGAAGACGATCAAGCCCTGCGAAACCGCAACCGAGACCGGTTGCGTCAACACCTGGAGCACGCTCGCCGCCGATGCCGACGCGCAGAAGCAGCGTGAGGCGTTCGTCGCCCGTAACGGCTCTCCGCCTGCGATGGCGCAGGAGCGTTTCGTCTGCACCAATCCGATCTCCTGGACGACAACGGGCGAGACCGCACCGGCTTCCGCCAATATAGGGGGCTGGAACCCCGGACGCAGCGACCCGCCGCGCGCGATCGATCCGCACGTGGTCAGCGCGCGCTGCGACGACGGAGCACTGTTCATCAGCGATCCGGAGCCCAGCGCCTATCATGCCGTCGAACTGCCCGGCGGCAACTATCACAATTACGACTACCAGCTGTTCTGGATGAATGTCCGGCAGAACGCGATCGACCGCAGCAAGGCCTTCCTCGCCGCGCATTGATCGTGCTCGATGGCTTGAGGCGCGCCGCGCGCCGCCTTAGCGTGCCGGCATGGACAAGCTCACGACCCATTGCGTGATCGCCGGCGGCGGGCCGGCCGGGATGATGTGCGGCCTTCTGCTGGCGCGCGCCGGCGTCGATGTCTGGGTGCTGGAGAAGCACAAGGACTTCCTGCGCGATTTTCGCGGCGACACGGTGCATCCGTCGACCCTGCAGATCATGGACGAACTCGGCCTGCTCGACAAATTCCTGGCCAAGCCGCATCAGGCGGTGACGGAGATCACGGCCGAGTTCGGCAAGGAAAGCTTCAAGGTTGCCGACATGTCGCGGTTGCCGACCCGGGCGAAATTCATTGCCCTGATGCCACAATGGGACTTTCTGGACTTTGTAGCGTGCGAGGCCCAACGCTATCCCAACTTCCATCTTGCCATGGAAGCCGAGGTGATCGAACTCCTCGGCAAGCGCCGGCGTATCGTGGGTGTCCGCGTAAAGACACCGGAAGGGACCGGCGACATGCTGGCGCGGCTGGTGATCGGCGCCGATGGCCGCCACTCGCGGGTGCGCGAGAAAGCGCGACTCAAGGTGCGCGATTTCGGCGCGCCGTTCGACGTGCTGTGGCTGAGGCTGCCGAGCGAAGCCGGCGATCCCAAGCATCCGGTGGGACGCTTCGTGGGCGGCACGCTTTTCGTGATGCTCTATCGCGGCGACTACTGGCAATGCGCGATGGTCATCCCGAAGGGGGCCTTTGCCACGTTGAAACAGGAAGGGCTTTCCGGCTTTCTCGCGCGCCTGCGCACAGCGGCCGGCTTCGCGCGCGACCGGGTGGAAGCGATCAAGAGTTTCGACGAGGTCAGCCTCCTGACCGTGATCGTCGACCGCCTTCGCCGCTGGGCGCGGCCGGGTCTTCTGTGCATTGGCGACGCTGCACACGCGATGAGCCCGGTTGGCGGCGTCGGTATCAACCTCGCGATACAGGACGCGGTGGCGGCGGCCAACGTTCTGGCACCAATATTGGCGAAGCGGTCGCCACGTCTTTCGGAGCTTCGCCGCGTCCAGAAGCGTCGCGAATTTCCGACCCGCATCGTGCAGCGCCTCCAGGTGTTCGTGCAGAACAACGTGCTGGCGCCGACCATCCGCAGCCAGGTGACGCCCAATCCGCCTTGGCCGCTCTATGTGCTCGACCGCTGGAAATGGCTGCGGCAATGGCCGGCGCGCTTTATCGGCATAGGCCTCCGGCCGGAGCATGTGAAGACCAAGGCAGTCACGCCAGGCGATAACGCGCCCACCTGATGCCCACATCGTCGACACCCTGATCGTCGAGCCCCGTCATGCGCTCCCACCCCGTCGCTTCGTAGAAACGGATGGCGCTACGGTTCGGCACGTCCAGCTTGAGCGTCAACGGTCCACCGGCCAAGCTTCGGACGTGGCGGACGAGCGCCCGGCCTACTCCGAGACCTTGCGCGTCGGGATCGACGTAGAGGCAGTGAACGAAGTTCTCCTCTCGCAGGATCGAGAGGGTGCCGACCAAGGCGTCACCCATCAGCGCGAGCCAGACTTCCTCGTCCAGCGCGAACATTTTGAAATCCTCGGCACGAAAATGGCCGGGCAGCCGCCAAGTGAAGGCCGCGCCTCCGCTGCGCAGGTAGAGCGCCGCCGCCTCGTCGATCTCTGCAACGTCGCGCGCCGTGCGGATGGTGAGGCTAAGGGTGGAACAGATGGGCCGCGCCATCGCGCTCACATCTGCATCGCCCAGCCTTCGACGCCCATCGCGGCCTGGCGCACGGCTTCGCTCAGGGTCGGATGCGGGTGGCTGGTGCGTGCGATATCTTCCGACGAGGCGCCGAATTCGATCGCCAACGCGGCTTCCGAAATCATGTTGCCGGCCTCCGCGCCCAGGATGTGCACGCCCAGCACGCGGTCACTCTTGGCATCGGCAATCACCTTGGCGAAGCCGTCGGTCGCGGCGATGGTCTTGGCGCGCGCATTGGCGGTGAAAGGAAACTTGCCCACCTTGTAGGCGACGCCGGCAGCCTTGAGCTCCTCCTCCGTTTTGCCGACACTCGCCAC
This sequence comes from Rhizomicrobium sp., assembly GCA_035255625.1. Classification (GTDB taxonomy): domain Bacteria; phylum Pseudomonadota; class Alphaproteobacteria; order Micropepsales; family Micropepsaceae; genus Rhizomicrobium. Next base: position 6,332 of record DATEZM010000078.1, read on the forward strand.
TTCCGGCGCGGTGTAGACGACGGCTGGAATCGCATCGTAGTTGACGTGGCCCGGCTTGCCAGCGATGCGTTCGGCGCAAGCGACGGCCTCGTCCTCTGCCTTGTGCGCCAGCATCGCACCCTCGCGGCAATCCCCGATCGCCCAGATGCCGGCGACGTTGGTGGCGTAGTGCGCGTCGGTGGCGACGCGACCGCGACTGTCGAGCTTCACGCCCACCTTCTCCAGACCCAGGTTGTCGACGAAGGGCCGCCGTCCGATGGAGACGAGCATGACGTCGGTCTCGATCACTTGGCTGTCGCCGCCGGCGGCCGGCTCCACGGTGACGGCGAGGGCGCCACCTTTTTTCTCGACACCGACAACCTTGGTCGAGAGCTGGAATTTCATGCCCTGCCGGGTGAGAATTCGCTGGAACTGCTTGCCGACCTCGCCGTCGAGGCCGGGGGTGATGCGATCGAGAAATTCGACAACCGTGACCTCGCTGCCGAGGCGGCGCCACACCGAACCGAGTTCCAGGCCGATATAGCCGCCGCCCACCACGAGCAGCCGCTGTGGCACTTGGGCCAGCGCGAGTGCCCCTGTGGACGAGACGATCTGTTTTTCGTCGATGGTTACGCCAGGGAGCGTCGCGACGTCCGAGCCGGTGGCCACAATGATGTGCTTTGTCTCCAACGTGCGCCGCGTGCCGTCCTTGGCAGTGACCTCCACCTTGCCGGGAGACGCAATGCGTGCGGCGCCGACGATCGCCTCGGACTTCGCCTTCTTGAGGAGAAATTCAACGCCCTTGGTGAGCTCGCCCACGACCTTGGTCTTGTGCGCCATCATGCCGGCGAGATCGAGCTCGACGCTCGCTCTGATCCCGAGCTTGGGGAAGTGGTTCTTCGCTTCGTCGAACAGTTCGCTGGCGTAGAGGAGCGCCTTGGACGGGATGCAGCCGATATTGAGGCAGGTGCCACCGAAGGTGCCGCGCTGGTCGACGCAGGCGGTCTTCAGGCCGAGTTGCCCCAGCCGGATGGCGGCGTTGTAGCCGCCCGGTCCGCCGCCGATGACGACCGCATCGAAACTATCCGCCATGACTCGTTGTCCCGAAAATCAGGCCAGCGTTATGCGCCCGCGGTGCGCGCCAGACAATCGTCGAAAGAACTGGGCCAGGAGGGTCAGCATTTCGCAGGGCAGGAGTCACGATGCGTCGATCGAGTTCTGCTGCGGCTCGCAGGCGGGGTCGCGGAAAATGACTTCGACCGTGGTGCCCTTGCCGAGCTCGGAACGCAGCGATGACTTCCCGCCGATCTGGGCCCCGAAGTTGCGGATCAGACGCGTGCCGATTCCCGATTTTGTGCCGGTATCGATGAAGCCAATGCCGTCGTCGCTGATGGCGAGCCGAAGCATGCCATTGCCGGCAGGCACGAGTTCGATCCGTACGACACCCATTTGGCCGGGGCTATAGGCATATTTGAAGATGTTGGTCAGCGCCTCGACGGCATATAGCGCGAGGGGGACCGCGACCTCACCCGAGACGCTGCGTTCGACAAGATTCTCCTCGACTCGCACGCCGACATTGTCGCCGCGCATGCCTTCGGTGATCTGTTGCGCCAACTCATGCAACAGGCGCTTGAGGTCGATCGTGGTCTGGTCCTCGATCTCGTGCAGGATGCGGTGGACCAGGGCCAGTGCATTGATGCGCACCTGGGCCTGCATGAGTGCGTCGCGTGCCGCCGCATCCTTGAGCTGGCCCGCCTGGAGACTGAGCAGGCTCATGACGATCTGCAGATTGTTCTTTACTCGGTGGTGCACTTCGCGGATGAGCAGCGATTTCTGATCCAACGCGTCGCGCAGCTTGCGGTCGCGATCCTGAATCGCATCCGCCATATCCGACAGGCCGTCGCCCAGGCTCCGGATCTCGCGCGGCGCGCCGGCAAGGTCGGGCCGGATCGCGTAGTGGCCGGAGCGATAAGCGACGGACACGCGCCGCAGATAGGCAATCCACTGCGTCACCTGCCGTTCGGTGGCGAACCAGATGCCGGCCCAGGCAAGGCCGATCATTATTATGGGCATCAGGAAGTCCGCGCCGACATGCAAGTAAGTGGTGCTGAACAGGCTGCTCTCGCGCATCGCGAAAGCCACGTTGATCACGCCGCTGCGCAGGGGCGCCGTCGCGAAGGTCCAGTTGTTTCCTTGCGCATCGTCGGCGGAGTGAACGTCCCCGACGCTCCAGTTTTGCAGCGCGGTCCCGACGAGCGAGCCGGCAACGGCCGCACTGTTCGACGCCAGGACGTTGCCGTGCCGATCGTAAATGAACACGACGGCGCCGGCCGGCAAGCCGCTCGCGCGGACCATGAAGTCGAGCCAATGCAGCTGCAGCACGACGGATATGGCGCCATCGAACCGGTCCTTTGCGTCACGCAGCGGAAGCATGCCGACGATGACGGGCGTCCTCAGAATTTTGCTGACCATCTGGCCGCTCACTACGAAGGACTTCGAGAGCCGGGCGCGTTGGAAGATTGGCTGGCCGGCGCCACTGGCGCCCTTGGCGCGCGGCAAAGCCGTGCAGACGACCACGCCATCGGCCCCGATGCGCGACAGATTGGCGAAATACTTCACGCCGAGCAGCGCATCGCCGAGGACGGAGTCGCAGGCGCGCGTGACGTTGCGCACGTCTCTGACATTGGACAGGGCACGTGCGATCTGTTCCGCCGACAGCAGAAGGTTCTCTTCCCCTTTCGCGGCGGCGGCGGCCGATTGCACCAGACGATCGTGCACGGTGGAGACATCGAAGCGCGCGCGCTCGACGCCCTGCAGGATACTCACGAAAGCGATCGGAAGAAGCGCAACCGTTACGGCGATGAGGAGCGTGATGCGGAGCGGCCAGCCCCGTTCACTCGTCAGTTCCCTTGCGTCGTCTGCGGGCGGCATCGGGACCGTCTGGTGGCGCGAGGCGATCCAGTTGCGCCATAATTTCACGGGCAGCCTCACCTTCGGGCGGTCGGTCCGATTGCGGCAACGCCTCGCCGCTGTCAAGGATGGCAATAAGCGCCTTGCGCGCCCGTGCCACCCTGCTCTTCACCGTACCCACGGCACAATTGCAGATTTCCGCGGCGTCCTCATAGGAGAACCCGCCGGCGCCTACGAGAATTAGCGCCTCCCGCTGCTCGTCCGTCAGGGCGCGCAGCGCGCGCGCCGTATCGGACAATTCGGCAGACCATCCCTGATCCTGCCCGCCGCCCGGAATACGCTCGGCCGCCTCCTGGTCCCACGGCGCCTGGCGCCAGGCGCGGCGGCGGTCGGAATAGAACTGGTTTCGCAGAATGGTGAACAGCCACGCCTTCAGATTCGTGCCGGGCACGAACGAATCGCGCGACTGCCAAGCCTTCACCAGCGCTTCCTGCGCCAGATCGTCGGCGCCCTCATGGCTGCCGCAGAGGGAGCGCGCGAAAGCTCGAAGGAAAGGTACGAGACTCAAGAGCTCGGTCTTGAAATCGTCAGGCTCGGCCTGCGACGACGAGTGGGAGATCGGGGCAGCGTGTGGGGCGGTCATGACGACTTCTTCCCCGGCTCGTCCTGTGCATCCATTTTGCGCAGCAGGTCGAGGAATTCGTCGGGCACGGGTTCCTGGGCGACGGCATCGAATATTCGCCGAAGCTCCCGTCCGATCACGCGCTGGCGGGCCCGGATAGCCCTCGCCTTCTCGCGATTGGGGTTCTCTTTAGACAAATTCCAATTCCGCTGCTGCGGTGCGCCTGACAAAGCCGTTCTCCGAAGAGAGCCGATTCTCAAAGAAAATCAGCCCCTTAGTTTGACTCATCCGCCCACCAATTCCCTTCACGGTTGCCAACGTCCGCGCCCAGCCAATGGTTCCGCCAACTATGGAACTTTTCTCCGAAAGGCGCATTCCTCTCTAGTAGCGACGACCTCAAGGCCCGTCGAAGGAGCCCCATCTTATGACCATGTCCCAGACGCTTGCGCCGCATTTGCCCTATCTGCGCCGCTATGCCCGCGCGCTGTGCGGCTCGCAGTCCAGCGGCGACACCTATGTCCGCGCGGCTCTGTCCGCCCTTCTGGCTGGCGACCAGACGCTGGTCGAAGGTGTGGCGCCCCGCGTCGGCCTCTACCGTGTATTCCACGCCATCTGGCAGACGGCTTCAGGCCACATCGACGAAGTCACGCCCCGACCAATCGACCCCAAGCAGACTCCAGAGGGCCGGCTCAGCGCGCTCGATTCGAACAAGCGCGCGGCTCTTCTGCTAACAGCGGTCGAGGCTTTCAGCTTGGAAGAAGCCGCCTTTATTCTGGACGCGACTGCGGAGGAGGTGGAGCGCTCCATCGTGGACGCGCAGCAGAGCATCGACCGGCAGCTCGCCAGCCGGGTCCTGATTATCGAGGACGAACCGATTATCGCCCTGGATCTCGAGAACCTGGTGACAGAGTTGGGCCACAAGGTCGTGGCCACGGCCGCGACACGAGCCGAGGCGGTCGCCAAGGCGCATGCGGAGCGGCCGGGACTGGTTCTGGCCGACATTAATCTCGGTGAGGGCGGTTCGGGCGTCGACGCGGTAGCGGAGATCCTGAACAGCTTCGACATCCCGGTGATTTTCATCACCGCTTATCCGGAGAAGCTGCTGACGGGCGAACGGCCGGAGCCCACTTATCTGATCGCCAAGCCATTTCTGCCCGAGACGGTCCAGGCGACGGTGGGCCAGGCACTGTTCTTCCATTCGGCCGCGAAAAAGGCAGCCTAAATCGAAAAGTTCCCTTGTTAACCGGTTTCGGGCATTGTGGGCCGACGTTCCCGCGATATACGGAGAGAACCATGAGCGCCACAGGAAAAGCCGCCGCCAACGACGACATCGATGCGAGACTGGCCGCGCTGCGCACGGACCTGGAGACCCTGCAGAAGGATTTGCGCGCGCTCGCCGGCGATGTCAGCGGCATGGCGTCGGCGCAGGCCAAGGATGCGCTGAAGAAGGCCGAAGCTGTCGCGGAACGCGCCTATGACCTCGCCGAGGATGCCGCAGCGCAAGCCAGCAAGACGGCGTTCGAGACCGCCGAGAACGTCGAGGAATGGGCGACGGAGAACGCGGAGTCGTTACGCGCCACGGTGCGGGAGCAGCCGTTGACTTCGCTTGCCGTCGCGGCCGGAGTCGGCGCGTTCCTCGCCATGTTGCTGCGCCGCTGACGGGTCTGTCATGGGGGCGAAGATCGCCGCGGCGGCGGTGCTTGCAGTTATCGGGCTGTTGCTAGTCATTTTCGGCGTTGGCTTTCTGAGCTATGCGCTGGCGCTCGCGTTGGCGCCTCTATTGGGCGCCGCCGGTGGTGCAGCCGTAACAGGCGCGATTTTCGTCGGGCCGCCCGTGCTCTGGGCCGGCGTCGTTCTGATGCGCAGCCCCCCCAAGCCCAAAGCACCCTCGGCACCATCGAGTCTATGGATGGCGCTGTTCGCGGCGATCGCGAAGGAGACGCCCTGGATCGCGATTGTGGGCGCCATCGCCATCGCTGCCGCCGAGATGTTCTTCGGCCGCAAGCGGAAATAGCCGGAACTCGGGTTGGTCGCTGACGTTTCCTTTCCAGAGCGGAAAGGTATTCAGTCATGCTTGGTTATGCCGTCCTCTTTTTGATCCTGGCGCTGGTCGCCGGCTATCTCGGTTTCTTCGGTCTCGCAGGTCTGGCGGCCAGCATCGCCAAGATCCTGCTGATTGTTTTTGTGGTTCTTCTGATCGTCAGCGCATTCTCCGGCGCGTTGCGGGGCCGGCCACCGATCTAGCACTCGGCGGGAAGCGACCGTGAGGCTTCAAAAAAGCCAAATAAATCAAGGCGCCTTGCGCTCAGCCATGAACAACTTCCGATCGATCAAAATTTTTCAGCTTTCCTGCAACCGAAGCCCGGCCCATGCATTTTCTACTGCGAGCGGACGTCCGATCCGGAACGCCCCAGCCCCTTCGACAGCCCGCATTGGGTGTCCGCTCGTCTTTTTCCAAAAAATCCAAAGACTTAGGGTACGCGGCCGAAACTTTGGCCGCGCCAGCCGCTGAGTTCATAGGCGACATAGTGCGCGATCGGCACGCCGCTGCGGAGCCGGTCAAATCGCGCCACGGGGCGGACGACACTGAACATCCCTGAAAAGAGTGCGTGCTTGTCGAGCCGCTGTTCCACGACATAAAGCAGCGGCTTGCGCAGCGCGTCGGGCGCGGGAACGGCCCCATCGGGATAACGGAATACCTCGTTCGCCTGGATCACCGGCGGATGACCGGCCAGATAGAAGCTGAACCACGCGGTCGACTCATAGTCGGTCGTCACGATCGCCGCCGCGCCGGTTTTGCGCTCGACCGCTTCGATGTTCTGGCCAACTGCGTCGAATCCAACCGCAAGCAATCTCGCCAATGGGTCGCTGCGGCCAAAGGGAATGACGCCGAACAAAGCCTGCGCGTAAATCGCGACCAGGAGGATGGCTGCGACCGGCGTCGCGAGAGGTCGCGCAATGCGCCACACCCACACAGTCCATCCGGTCCACGTCACCTCCATCCAGGCCTGCGCCGCCGCGATCGCAAGTGCCGGATAGAGAAAGGACGGCCAGTTGCCCTG
>DATEZM010000079.1:0-8362 GCA_035255625.1 Rhizomicrobium sp.
GCTCGCCAACCGCGGCACAACATCGATCTTGTGAATTTGCCGGGACTGTAGCGCCGCGGGCAGCGTCTCGCGCAGTTCGATTTTGAGGCGCGCTGGATCGGCGTCGCCCACGACATAGGCGATGAGCTGCCATTGCCGGCCGACACGGCGCGGAAACACTGCGGCATCGCGGATGCCGGCGTGACGACGGATCGCCGCTTCGAGCTCCCCGGGCTCGACGCGGACGCCACGGATCTTGATCTGACGGTCCTTGCGGCCGACGAGATCGATCAGTCCGTCGGGGCGCAGCCGCACGAGATCGCCGGTGGTGTGAATGCGGCACGAAGGATTGTTGGGATCGGGCGGAAAGCCGCTCGCATCCACCTGGCCATTGGCCCAGCGCCCGAGCGCGACATAGGGACTGCGCAGCACGAGTTCGCCGGCCTCGCCCGGCGTCACCGCCTCGCCGTCCCCGCCCACTATGGCAAGTGCATTGCCGGCCAGCGGATAGCCAAGCGGCACGTACGCACCGTCGCGCGGAAAATCGTTCGGCACAAACCATTGCATGATCGGCGCCTCGGTCGAGGAATAGCCGAGCTGAATGCGGCAATCGTCCGGCAGCCAGGCGCGCAGCGCGTCGGCGTCGCTCCACAGCACGGCGTCGCCGCCGACGCGTACGTTGCGCAGACTGGTTGGCGCCGCGCCGGCATCGAGCCGCATCAGCGTGCGCAGCAGCGCCGGCACGGCATAGATCATGGTGATCTTTGCGTTCGTCAGCCTGTCCAGGATCTGCCGCGCGCCGCTGCGCTGGACGTCGATCAGATGCAGGCCGGCGCCGCTCAGCAGCGCGGTGAATCTCTCGCGCAGGCCGGCGATGGTGCACTCGGAGCTGAGCGGCAGGAAATTGTCGCTCGCATCGACATGCGCGGCTTCGACATATTGCGCCACGCGGCGCAGCAAGGCGCGCTGGCTGTTGACGATGCCCTTGGGCTTGCCGGTGCTGCCCGAGGTAAAGAGAACAAAAGCTGGTGCATCGGGTCCGACCGGTGAAAGCTGCGTGTCCGGTACGCCCTTGGCAGCGCCGAGATCGATGCGGCGGAGACCTTTGGGTACAAGCGCGGCCACCTCAGGATCATCAAACCGGCCGACGGTTGCGCTCAGCCCACAATCGCGCATGACGTCAGCGAGCCATGCCGCCGGATAGTGGGAATCGAGAGGCACGAACAGGCGCCCGGCGGCCAGGCACGCCAGCATCGCCAGCATCGAGTCACAGGAGGTCGGTAGCAGGATGCCGACGAGATCGCCGGCTCGCGTCTCGTGCGCGATACGGTGCGCGAGCGCGTTCGCCGTTGCCAGAGCTTCGTCGTAAGTGAGCCGTACCGATCCGTCGTCGAGCGCAACGCTCTCGGCATGTTTCTGTGCGGCTTGCGTGAACAGCTCGAACACCGGTCGCGACAAGTTGGCGTCCATCAGCGTCGCACAGGCGCGCTCCGCCGACCCGTTCCAGTCGAGCGGATAGTTCGAGCGATCGAGCCAGGATGAACGGTCGAGCACAGTGGTTTCACGGGCGTTGCGCGGGCGACGCTAGCGCCGGCGCGGACAACAAACTCTGAACCGGGACCAATCCCGAAACGGGACAGGCACGGTCCATGCACACCTGTCGCATGCAGGACCTATTCCCGGACAACGCGGGCGATGATCGTCCCGAACCGGCGCAACAGGAGAACACGATGCTCCGCGTTGACACAGCCGCACCCGTTCCGCTTCCCGCCAATGACAGCGGCCCCGTCGCGCTGCCCATGCCGGCGGCGCAACCTTTCCCCAAGCTGATCGGCCTTCAGATCACCGAGGCGACCCGCACCCGCGTGCGTGCGACGCTTCAGCCGCGCAACGAGCTTTGCCGCTCCGGCAACACCATCCATGGCGGCGCGATCATGTCGCTGGCCGACATCGTCGCCTCCTGCGGCGCCTGGCTGAACCTGCCCGAGGGCGCGGCGACCACCACGATCGAAAGCAAGACCAATTTCCTCGGCGCCGCCAAGGCCGGCGAACCGATCTTCGCCGAGACGACGCCGCTGCATGTCGGCAAGCGCAGTTCGGTGTGGCAGACCCATGTGACGCGGGCCGACGGCAAGCTGGTGGCCCTGGTGATCCAGACCCAGATGGTGATTTGATCCGCGATTGGACATAAGTTCGGTCCCGAGGAAATCACCGGGACCGAACATGACCTCGCAGCAGGCCGATCCTTACGCACGCGCCGCCGCCAAATTCGCGCTGTCCACCAAGCTCGCCAGCATCGAGGCGCTGATCGACTGGGATGCGCAGACCAACATGCCCAAGGGTGGCAGCTGGGCGCGCGGCGAACAGCGCGGCGCGCTGGCGGAAATCAATACGGACCTCACCGGTTCGCCAGACATCGGCGCGTTGCTCGACGAAGCACAAGGCTACGCCGATGCGCTCGACGATGCCGACCGCGCCAATCTCGCCGAGATGCGCCGGCTCTATATCCACCGCGCCGCAGTGCCGAAGGAACTGGTGGTCGAACGCGCCCGTGTCAGCCAGGCGCTGCAGACGACCTGGCTCGAGGCGAAGGCAAAAGGCGATTTCGCGCTGTTCGCGCCCGGTTTCAAGAAGCTGATGGCGATCCACAAGGAGGTCGCGGCCGCCAAGGGCGCGGCGCTGGGCCTGTCGCCCTATGATGCGATGATGGACGAGCAGGATCCCGGCCTCACCAGCGCCACCATCGATCCGATCTTCGACGACCTCGCCGCCGAACTGCCTGGCATTCTTGGCGAGGTGCGCGAGCGACAAGCGAAATGGCCGCCGGTCGCCGACTTCAGCGGCGATTTCTCGAAGGCGAAGCAGAAGGCGCTGGCCGAAAAGCTGGCCGCTGTCGTCGGACATTCACCGGAGAACAGCCGGATCGACGAGGCGCCGCATCCGTTCTCCATGCCGCATTCGCCCGGCGATGTGCGGTTCACGACGCGCTATAGTGAGGACAAGTTCCGCTACTCGGTCACCGCCACCCTGCACGAGGCGGGGCATTCGATGTACGAGCTGAACCTGCCGCGCAAACTCGCCTTCTCGCCCGTCGGCTTCGCGCGCGGCGCCAGCGCGCATGAGAGCCAGTCGCTGATGCTGGAGATGATGGCGGGACGATCGAAGGAGTTCCTGCGATTCCTGGCCCCGCTGCTGCACGAATATCTCGGCGGCGAGGCGGCCGGTTGGCGTCCGGTCAATGTACTCAATTTCTTCCGCCGCGTGGACGACGATTTCATCCGCGTCAATGCGGACGAGATTTCCTATCCGCTGCACGTCATCCTGCGCTACCGGCTCGAAAAGGCATTGCTTGCCGGCGATCTTGGCGTCGACGACATCCCAGGCGCCTGGAACGAGATGTTCGGCAAGCTGTTCGGCCGCGTGCCGCCCAACCACACCAAGGGCTGCCTGCAGGACATCCATTGGGCGGCGGCGCTGTTCGGCTATTTTCCGAACTACGCGCTGGGCGAGTCACTGGCGGCACAATTGTTCGAGAAGGCGTGTGCGGAAAACACCGCCATCCTGCCGGCGCTGGCAAAGGGTGACTTCAAACCCTATTTCGCCTGGGTGCGCCCGCGCATCCACGATCAGGCGAGCCTGAAGAGTTTCGATGACATCGTGATCGCCGCGACCGGCGCAAAATTGTCCGGCGCGGCGCTCAAACGCCATTTGCGCCGGCGGTATCTGGAAGAGGCGCTGGACTAGATTCGCCAACCCGAAGAGGCAATGAAGCTGTCGTAGAATTCCTGGCTGTACGCCTTTTCCGGCTCGGCGCGCACTTTCGAATCGAGCAGCTCCGCGTCCTTGCCGACCAGGATGCGCCAGCGTTCGGCCTTCACGCCGTCGAGGATGATCTTGGCCGCCTGCGCGGCGCTGGTCGGTGCATTGTCTCGGAACGCGTCACCCATGCCCTTTATCATGGCCTTGATCTGCTCGTCGCTCATCTGCGACGCGTTGATCCCTTGCGCCGCCATCATCCGGCGCGCGGCCGCGGTGTCGACGACCTCGCCCGAAAGGATCGCGCGCGAATTGTTGACGATCTCGGTGCCGATATGACCCGGCATCACGACAGAGCATTTGATGTGCGGCGCGTTGACGGCGAGATCGGTGATCAGCGCCTCCGTGAAGCCCTTTACCGCGAACTTCGCGGCGGCATAGGCGGTGTGCGGCCGGCCGGGGCCTATCGAAGCCCAGAAACCATTGACGCTGGAGGTGTTGACGATGTGGCCTTCATTCGCCTTCATCAAAAGCGGCAGGAAGGCGCGCACGCCGTGATAGACGCCGCCCCAGTCAACGTTGAAGGTCTTTTCCCATTGCGCGCGATCCTGGTTGACGATCGAACCGCCGCCGCCGATACCGGCATTGTTGATGAGAAGATGGATGTGATCGGTGTCGAGCTCGCGCTTGATGGCTTGCGCCCAGGCGAAGACCTGGTCCTCGATCGAGACGTCGGCGACATAAGCAACGACCTTCGTGCCCTGCGGCGCCTGCGCCAGCGCGCGTTTCTGGGTCTCGGCCATGTTCGCCGCGGAGACGTCGCACATCGCGACCGAGCAGCCCTCGGCCGCAAGTTGCAGCGCGAGCTCGCGTCCCATGCCCGTGCCGCCGCCGGTGATGACGGCGATCTTGCCTGCGAAGTCTTTCATGGTCCTGCTCCGGCGTTTTTTCGCCGCGCAGTGTCGTCAATCACCGGCGGAGAGGCCAGCGGAAATTCGCCCGTTCCCCACCGGCAGGAAGTTTTAGAATTTCTGGCTGAATTTGAGCCCGATCTCGCGCGGCGTGTTGGTTGCGACATAGGGCTCGGCGCCGCAGATCTGCGTCGTGCATTCGGCGTAGCGGTAAAGATCGTCGCGCTCGTCGAAGGCGTTCAGGATCGACAAGTCCACTGCCCAGTTGTCGGTTTCGACGCCCACCGTGAAGTCGACATTGGTGAAGGCCCGCTGGCGCCCGAGCGCGGCGCGGATCGGGACATAGACGCCGGTGACCGGATTGGGCGCGGTGACACGCAGGTCCGCCCAGCTGTCGCCCTGATAGACGACGCTCGATTGGACATGCGCGAGGAAGCCCTGGAACAACGGGAATTCGTAACGGGACGTCAAGTTGGACTTGAATTTCGGCGTCGGCAGCGGCGTTCCGGCCGGCGCCTCGGGCGGATTGGGATCGGCCGCGCTCGGGCACTGCGTCACGCCGACGGGCCCGCAGAAATCCTTCAGGAGATGGGAGTCGTCGTACGAAGCGGAGCCGTTGATCGTGAGGCCCGTGACCGGCTGCCAGGTGGCATCGCCCTCCAGTCCCGCGATCCGCGCGGTGCCGGCATTGTGGATCTCTGTGAAGGAGTTGAGCCCAAGGAACGAGAACTGGAAGTTGCTCCAGAAGTCCAGATAGGCCGCGCCGTTCAACACCAGCGTGTGGTCGAACCAGGACGTCTTCCAGCCCAATTCGAAATTGGTCAATCGGTCCGGCTGATAGGGCGGAATTGTGCCCCGGCGGTTGACACCGCCCGGCCGGAAGCCGGTCGACCAGGTCGCATAGACCATGCGGTCGTCGTCGATGCGATAGGTCAGGTTCAGCTTGTGGGTGTAGCCGCTCTCATAAACGCTCTTGTCGAGATTGGTGCAGGGTCCGTTGTCGACGCTGGTCGGCGCGAAGCACTGTGACACGCCGGTGTGCGAACTGTAATCGGCCGAGAATCCGAAGAACCCTTTGAGCGAATTCGCAGCGTAGAAGGCGCGCAGGCCGGCCGTGAAGGTGACCTGGGGCGTGATATCGTAAGCAAGTTCGCCGAACAGCGCATAGTCGTTGTCGTAGCGTTGCTGGTCGGTCAGCCACAGCGTGCCCGGCCAGTTGGGAACGGACAGCTGGCCGACGCCGGGATCGGCGTTCGTGTCGGACAGATTGGCGATCTGGTAGTTCTGCAGGATGTAGTGGCCCTGGCGCTCGAAGAACAGGCCGCCGACGAAACGAACGCGCTGGTCCGACGGCGTCGAGAACCGCAGCTCCTGGCTGAGCTTGGTGAAGTGGTCCTTCTCGGTGATGTATTGCTGCGGATTGATGAAATTGCCGTGGTTGTCGTAGATATAGGCCCCGTAGCCATACAGCGTGTCGTAGAAGAACGAATAGTCGGTGTAGTCCGACGCGGCATTGATCTGGCGATCCATATAACCGCCGGAATAGACGACATCGAGATTGGCAATCTTGCCCTGGACCGTCAGCGCCGCCTGGACCCAGCTGTCATGTGCGTATTCGGGGAAGAAGTGTTGAACCTCGAGGTCGCCGACGCTCGGATCATAGGCGAAGACGCCGCTCGACTGCGTGTGCTGCGCGATGATGGTCGGCGTGATCGTCCAGTTGTTGTCGAGGTCAAACTCCAGCGCGGCGCGGCCGCCATAGGTGTCGACGCTGTTGAAATCATTCTTGGCGATCGCCGCGTTGCTCGCCGTGATGCCTGAGGTCGGGAAGAACCGCGTGCCGGGGACGTTGTCGATGAAGCCGGCATCGTGCTCGGAATAGCCGACGAGGCGAATGGCGACGTTGTCGGCGAGCGGAATGTTCACGAACCCTTCGCCTTCATAGCCGACGCTGCCGTGGTCGACGGTGTTCACGCCCACATCGTAAGCTGCCGAAAAGGCGCTGGGATCCGGCCTGTTGGTGATGATGCGGATGGTGCCGGCTTCCGAGCTCGCGCCGTAGAGCGTGCCCTGCGGTCCCGACAGCGATTCGACGCGCGCGATGTCATAGACATGCACATCCAGCGCACCGCCGATCGTGGTGATCGGCTGCTCGTCGAGATAGATGCCGACGGTCGGCAGCGAGCCCGAATGGTTGCCGTCATTGCCGCTCGATACGCCGCGCATCGAGACATTGGCGAAGCCCGGGCCGCCATTGCCGGCGCCGGCGCCACCGACGGTGTAGGTGACGCTGGGAAGGAATTGTACGTAATCGGCGAAATCGGTGATGTGGAGCTGATCGAGCTTCTCGGCCGGCAGCGCCTGGATGCTGAGGGGCGCCTTCTGGATGTCCTCGCTGCGCTTTTCGGCGGTGACGACGATCGTCTCGATGCCGGTCGGTTTGGTGGCGTCGGCCGCGTGGGCGATGCCCGTCAGCATGGTCGAAGTCAGCAGAATCTGCCAAAGCGCCGGCCGCGCCCGGCCGACCGTCGAATTGCCCCGCATGCCCCAAAATCCCCTGCGCAGACGACTGCCCCAAAGCACAGTCTTACAACGGTCACAAATTGAAACTGCGGCGGCGTTGCGTCAATGCCAACGCGATTGGAAGCCGCTGAAAAATATTGCGGTGCGTCAGAAAGGAGCTAGCGGGTGTAATCCTGCAACACCGGCCCCAACACCGATTTGAGGGGGCCGAGCCAGGCCTCGAAATGCGTCCACTGATCGACGCCTTCGCGGAAAATCGGGCGGCGCACCTGCTCCGAGCTCGCGGTGCGCACGGCGCGGTCATTCTGGTAAAATCGCAGGCAGCTTTCCTCGAACGGCAGCCCGCAATAGTCGAGCAGGCGACGGACTTCGCCTTCCGCGTCGTCAACCAGGCGTTCATGGAGTACGCGATGGATGCGGCCGGGGAGCACGTCGTCCATATGCGCCATGAGCTCGACATAGTCGGCATAGTAGCGGCCGAGCTCGGCCTGATCGTAGCTGAAGGCCTGACCGCGCGCGAAATGCTGCTTGAACGCAGAGAAGCAGCAGCCCATCGGGTGGCGCCGCGCATCGACGATCTTCGCGTTGGGCAGAATGAGGTGGATCAGACCCGCATGCGCGAAATTGTTCGGCATCTTGTCGATGAAGAAGGGCCGGCCGAGCTTGCGCTGCACCCGCGTGCGCTCGAGATATTCGCGCCCCAGCACCGCGAACTCGCCCAGCGGCATGTCGGCCAGCAGCTCCGGATAGTTCGAGGCCTGGCTGCGCGCCCTGCGGCCCGACAGTCTCCGCGCGATGGCGATGATATCGGGCAGCTCCATCGTGCCTTCGACCTGACTGTGGCTCGCCAGGATCTGTTCGAGCAGCGTCGAGCCGGCGCGCGGCAAGCCTACGATAAAGATAGGATCGGGTGACGGATCGCCAAAGCCGGCGCGGGCAGCGAAGAATTCGGAAGTGAAGACCGCACGCGAGCGGCGCACATGCTCCGACGTCTCTTCGGCATCATAGACCACCGATTTGCGGCGCAGCGCATTGCCGGCGGCGTAGTGTTCGAACGATTCCGCGTAGCGTTGCGCGTCTTCCAGCGCCTTGCCCAGCGCGAAATGCTGCTTGAACGCAGAGAAGCAGCAGCCCATCGGGTGGCGCCGCGCATCGACGATCTTCGCGTTGGGCAGAATGAGGTGGATCAGACC
>DATEZM010000080.1:0-4155 GCA_035255625.1 Rhizomicrobium sp.
GCATGGCCCGACTATGCCGGCACGCGATGGCTGGACTCGGTGCATCCCGACGACCACGCGAAGTTCATACCCGCCGAACCGCCTGGAGACGTGACGGTGCAGCGTGCAGAGATCCGCCTCAAGGATCCCGCGACGGGCGACTGGCGCTGGCACCTCATGCGCGCCGTGCCG
This sequence comes from Rhizomicrobium sp., assembly GCA_035255625.1. Taxonomy (GTDB): domain Bacteria; phylum Pseudomonadota; class Alphaproteobacteria; order Micropepsales; family Micropepsaceae; genus Rhizomicrobium. The sequence goes on from DATEZM010000080.1 coordinate 172, forward strand.
TTGCTCGATGAAAACGGCAAAGTCGAAGAATGGGTGTCCACGCTGACGGACGTGCACGAGCGCAAGCTCAGCGGCGAGCAGCAGGACATGATCGTCGGCGAAGCGCGCCATCGGCTGAAGAACCTGATGACCATCATCGAATCGCTGGTGAAGAGCTCGCGGCCACGCGACGCCGATGCCGGCATCGATGCCTATCAGAAGAAACTGCTCGGGCGACTGCATGCGCTCAGCGCCGCCAGCGATCTGGCGCTTGCCGGCAACTATACGACGATCAATGCCCGGGAAGTCATTGCTGCGACGCTCGGGCCGTTTCTTGGGACGGAGTCCCGCCGTATGACTTTCGACGGCCCCGATCTCGAACTTAGCCAGGCGACCGGCGGCCTCCTCGCGCTCGGCGTGCACGAGCTCACCACCAACGCCATCAAGCATGGTGCCCTCTCGGTGCCGGAGGGCCACGTTCGATTCACCTGGACGGTGACGCCGATCGACGGCGCCAGGCGCGTCGAGATGGTGTGGAGGGAGAGCGGCGGGCCGCCGCCGAAAAATCCCACAAAAGGCGGTTACGGCGCGCGCGTCATCGCGTTCATCCCGTCGCGCGAACAGAACGGCACGGTGACGGCCGAGTATCCGATCGACGGCTATGTCTGCCGGATCGCCTTCACCGTGCCCGACGCTGCAAGAACTGCGGCGGCGGCGGAATAGATCAGCCGAGCCGGCCGATCGCCTGCACGACCTGGTCGGGTTTCTCCAGCGTCACCATGTGGCCGGCTTCGGGAATCGAGACGAGTTCGGAGCCCGCGATGCCCTTCTTGAAGCCGTGCGCGTAGGCGGGCGGGATCAGCTTGTCGCTGTCGCCCCAGATCAGCACGGTCTTCGCCTTGATACGATAGAGCCGCTGACTGAGCCCGCGTTCTGGAATCGGGAACAGAATCTTGCCCGCCATGCCGAGCTGGCGCGCATTGGTGACGAGATAGGTCTGGAGGAATTTCGGATCGCTGAGCGTGAGCCCCGCGGTCAGAAGCTTGGTGCCTGCTTCCACGTCGTGAAACAGGAGCCTGGGCATCTCGAACGGCATCGTCGCGAACATGTCGGGGATCGGATGCGCGTCGAGCCACAATCCGGCCGGACAGATCAGCGCAAGCCGCGTGACGTCGTGCGGCGCGATGGCCGCCATCTCCGCCGCGATCATGCCGCCCATCGAATGCCCGACCAGGATCGGATTTTTCAAACCAAGCGCTTCCACCACGTCCCAGCTGTGGAGCGTGAAGTCCAGCATGTCGCGGATCTCGCCGCACTCCTCGCTGTCGCCATAACCAGGCAGCAGCGGCGCATAGACGTGATATTTCTCCGCGAGCTTGTTGAGAAACAGGTCGGTCGTCTGCGCGCCGCCGGCACCGTGCAAGAAAACCAGTGGCTGACCGGTGCCACCTTCGAGATAGCGGACCGGCACATGCGGCGTGGCGACGGTTTTGAGTTCCATGTCAGTCGTCCTTCAATCTTCGAAACGTTGTCCAGTCGGGCCGTGCTTGCCACTTGTTCAGCAGCGGATCCTTTTCGAGCACCGCCGTCACTTCGAAATCTTCTTCACCGGGATAGAGAACAACCCGCAGCCCATCGGCCAGACCCAATTCCTTCTCGACGGACTCCAGGTCATCGAGCTTCTCGCCATAGCCAAGACACCAGCACGGTCCAGCTCCATAGAGACCCTCGCACGAGTTGAAATCGGCCCAGATTCGCAGCACGGCGTTATCGTGCCGCTCCCACGACTTCCATCGCCTTCTTCTCGCTCGGCAGACTGCCGGGCTTCACCTGCTTGATCGGGTGGCACCAGAAGCGCTCGTCGTCCTTGTATTCGGGAAAGACGTTGCGCAGCTTGGGCATCACCTTCTCGGCGAACAGCCTGGTCGAGTACATGCATTTTTCCTTCGGCATGTTGCCGACATGCATGAGACAGAAGAGGTTGCCGACGTTCAGCGTCTTGGCGAGCTCTTCCAGGCGCTGGCGCACCGTCTCCGGCGAGCCGGCGATGACGTGACCGCCTTCGGTGAGATCCTTCCAGGTCAGCGTCGCGAAACCGCCGGTCGGCGGCGCGTATTGCGACAGCGCGCCAGTCTGGATGGTCTTGATGGTGCGGTAGCCCGGCGCATCGGCGAAGCCCGGATAGACGTGCAGACAGCGGTTATAGAAATAATCGATATGCGGCTTGTAGAGGCGCTCGGCCTCCTCGTCCGTGTCGGCGACGCAGATCGTCTGTGCGAACCCGGCGCGATAGGGCGAGGCATCGGGTGCGTTGCGTTCGGCGACGCGCTTCCAATAGCCGTCCATCAGCGCCTTGGCGCGGATATAGCCGGTGAAGGACAGGTAGGAATACGAATAGGTGTTGTCGATGCAGAAATCGTAGGTCTCGACGCTGCCGCCGCCGGGAATGTGGATCGGCGGATGCGGCTGCTGGATCGGCCGCGGCCAGATGTTCACGTGCCTGAGCTTGTTGTAACGGCCGTTGAAGGCAAAGGGATCGCGCGTCGTCCATGCCTTGATGATGAGGTCATGCGCCTCCTGGTATTTCTCGCGGGTCAGCGCCGGGATCTGGCCGTAGCAGAAATTGGTATCCATCGAGGTGCCGACGGGGAAGCCCGCGATCAGCCGCCCGCCCGAAATGCAGTCGAGCATCGCGAACTCCTCAGCGACGCGCACCGGGGGATTGTACAGCGCGATGGAATTGCCCAGCACGACGAGGCCGACATCCTTGGTGCGGCGCGACAGGGCGGCGGAGATGATGTTCGGGCTCGGCATGATGCCGTAGCCGTTCTGGTGGTGCTCGTTGACGCCGATGGCGTCAAAGCCGACATCGGCGGCGTATTCGAGCAGGTCGAGATAGGTGTTGTAGACCTCGTGGCTCTTCACCGGATCGAACAGGAGCTGGTCGATATCGACCCACACCGAGCGGTTCTTCTCCCGGAAATCATCCGGCAGATAGGGCCAGGGCATGAGGTTGAACCAGGTGAATTTCATCGTCGGTCTCCCGGTACTGTTCTAATGTCTGTTGGCTCAATCCTGACGAATAGTCAGTGGCTTGGCAATTTGAAACCATGGGCAGGCGCAGCGGCCAGCGGCGCCTTCAACACCAGCCGCAACGCACCAGCGGCGCGTTTTGCTGTTACGGCAACACCGGTCGCGAGGTACGTCGCCTGGTTCACGTCAGGAAAGTCGTCGCCCGCAATGGCGATCTCGGTTCCGAGCGGCGTACCCAGCAGATGGATGTAGAGAGCGCCGGACTTCTGCGTGAAGCACACCGGTATGCCGTCCGACGTCACGCCCTCGAACCGGACCCAAGGGCGCGTGCCGTAGATGCCGTCGCCATTGGCGCGCAGCCACGCGCCGAAGCCTTTTAGCCGCGCAAGTTGCTCGGACGGAATCTGCGCGTCGACGCCGCGCGGACCGACATTCAAAAGCAGATTGCCGTTCTTCGCCACCGCATCGATGAAGCTGTGCACCAGCGACTCCACCGTCTCGTAGTCGGCCTCGGTGTCGTTGCGGTTGAAGCCGAAGGAATGGCTCATGCCGCGCGTCGCTTCCCATTTCTTGGTCTGGATGTCGCGGAACGCGGCATATTCCGGCGTGCGAAAATCGCAGTGCGGCGGCAATTCGGGGATGATGCCCTTGTCCGACGCCTTCGCCATGCGCTCCTTCAGGAAAGCATCGAGCGATGCGCGTGCTTCTTTGTCCCTGAGCGCTTCGCGTTCGGGCGTCATCGGCAACCAGCGGTCGTTGATCACGCCCTCCGGCACTGCATTGTAGTAGTCGGCGAACAGCTTCAGCTCGTCATCGAGCGGCGTGGGCCAAGAGATGTCGTTCCACAGGATCGAGGGTTGATAGCGATCGATCAGTTCGCGCGTCTGCGCATCGGCGTAGGCGAGGTAGTCGCCGCCGGGCGTCGAGCCCATGAAATCGGCGAGCGTGCGCAACGGTTCGCGGTTGAAGGTC